>DATNQL010000249.1:0-2051 GCA_036704025.1 Stenomitos sp. | reverse complement strand
CTATATAAGCCGTTCCCGGTACAATTGTAGTTTCAAAAACTCGATGATCCTTGAGCCAAGCTGGTGAGTTTTTGCTGATTTGGCTGTGGAAATGAATTTGCTGAGTTCCAGGTAAGGACAATTGTTGTCCCAATAGGGGATGATGCTGGGAGCTTGCCACAACTACTTGAGTAGCTTTGTGCTTGGGTGCTTCTAGCCAATAGCGTTGTCTTTGGAAGGGATAAGTCGGCAGAGGTACGCGACGGCGAATAAAGTGGCGGTCAAATCCCCACCAATCAATTTGCACTCCCTGCACATACAATTGCCCTAAACTGGTGAGTAGCTCTTGCCAATCTTCTCTTTCAGGACGTAGGCTAGGTAGCCATAAACCCTGTTCTTTGTTGTAGCATTGGCGACCCATACCCAATAAAACAGGCTTGGGGCCGATTTCAATGAATGTTTCCACTCCCAACCGTTCTAGACTTGCCATCCCCTCGGCAAATCTCACTGGTTCTAGTATGTGACGACACCAGTATTCTGGGGTAGCTATCTCCTGGGTTGCTTCTTTGCCAGTCACATTAGATATCAGCTTAATCTGTGGTAAGGAAAAGCTGATTTCTCTAGCTACCCGCTCAAAGTCTGCCAGCATCGGCTGCATTAAGGGGGAATGGAAAGCATGGGAGACGTTTAATTTTTGGGTTTTGATGCCTTGTTCGGCTAAATCTGCACAGACAGCGTTGATTTCTGCTCTGCGCCCGGAAAGGACAATACTATTTTCAGCATTAATGGCGGCAATGGCAACGTATGGGGCATAGGGTGCGATCGCCTCTTTTGCTTTTACCAAGTCTGTTAATATTGCTACCATCTCGCCATCTGGGGGTAGCGCCTGCATCAGCCTTCCCCGGTGCGCGATTAATTTCAATCCATCTTCCAAACTAAAGACACCAGCAATAGTTGCCGCTACATATTCCCCAACACTATGCCCCATCACCACATCAGGTTCAATACCCCAAGATTTCCATAACACAGCCAAGGCATACTCTAGGGCAAACAGGGCGGGTTGGGTGTATGCTGTCTCGTGTAATTTGCCATGAGTTTGTTCGTTATCAGTATATAAAACTTCCAGTAAGGAAACTTCTAAATACTGGCGCAGAATTTCATCGCAACGGTCAAGGCAGGAGCGAAAAGTAGGTTCAGTTTCGTACAGTTGGCGACCCATGCCCACTTGTTGGGAACCTTGTCCTGTAAATAAAAAGGCAATTTGCCCTTCGACTACGCTCAGGGCAGGCTGATGAGAAACTTGTGCCTTTGGTTGTTCCAGCCCTTCTCCTACGGAGACGCTAACGCGAACGACTACGCTCAGGGCAGGGTTAATTAGTTGCTCTCTTAGCTGCTGTGGTGATGCACCAACAACTGCTAATCGATGCTGAAAATGTTCGCGTCCTGTATTGGCTGTGAAACAAATATCGGCTATATCTGCGTTGATATCTGCGTTGAGATAATTAATGTAGCGTTGTGTTAATTCTGCTAGTGCCTGTTGTGTTCTCGCCGATAAGGTGAGAATATGCTGCGTCCGCTCATTTTTGCTTTCTGGCTTTTGAGGTTCGGGTGCTTCTTCCAGCACTACATGACAATTTGTCCCGCCCATACCGAAAGAACTCACTCCAGCACGGCGGGGTATGCCATTTGTTTTCCATTCGCTGAGTGCTGTGTTGACGTAAAAGGGGCTATTAGCAAAGTCAATGTGAGGATTGGGTTGTTGGTAATGCAGGCTGGGAGGTATAGATTGATGTTTCAGCGCCAGGACTGTTTTAATTAAACCCGCAATACCCGCCCCCTCGTCTAAATGCCCGACGTTGGTTTTGACTGAGCCAATTGCACAGAAGCCCTTTTGTTGACTGTTGGTGTTGGCAACAAAAGCTTTGGTAAGGGCGGCAATTTCAATCGGGTCTCCTAGAGGGGTGGCGGTTCCGTGAGTTTCTACATAAGTGATGGTACTGGCATCTATTTCCGCTACGCCCAGGGCTGAGGAAATTACCTCCGCCTGTCCGTCAACGCTAGGGGCTGTGTAA
>DATNQL010000248.1:0-5229 GCA_036704025.1 Stenomitos sp. | reverse complement strand
AAACTTACTCATAGGCCATCTCAGCGAATACATTTGAAATATTGCTGGAGAACCCTTGGGTAATTGTCTCAGTTTTTACCAATTCAAGTGAAGCTCTCTGCCCAAAAAGAGATTGGCTACTGCGACGCCTGAGCCTTCGGTCTTTGTTGAGGACGCTCTTGAGCATGGGAAAGTAGCTCTTGTGCTGGAGACCTGAAACCTGCTGCACTACGCTAAAGTTGTCAATAACGCAGGAAAACAGGTGAAGTAGTTAAGATACAATATTCAACTTGCAAAGAAAAGACTCACGAGAGTAGAAGCCTCCGCGTCGATGATTACGACTGACTGGTTCACATTGGCGATCGCCTTTTGGGTATGACTGTTGGAGCCTATCGCTCCAAGTGTTGCGTCTATTCGGCAAGCGGGACGCCGTACACCACAGTGGGCGATCGCTGCATAGGCTAACCTTGAGATAACCTCAGCTCCGGCTTTGGAGTGATGATGAGTAGAACCTTCAGGATGCTGAAATCCTCGCATCGATATGAGCCAGATAATCCAATCTTTAGACCCGTCAACCGATTTGTCTCCCACAGCGGGTTTGCCTGCTTCTCTGCCAGACCATACCCAGCTTCCAGACTCGGATGGCAACTTTGTGTTCGCGGAGCGTGCCGCAGGCAAAAACTTTCAGGAACCTCCAGAAGGCGACCTCCTCACAGACTGTATTACACCCATTTTGCAGCAACTGCATCCGGATGGGCAGTATTGTATTGGGCGAGATTGCGGCATTTACTGGCGCATGACTGAACCGCCAGAACCAGCGGAAAGAGGAGCAGAAGCACCGGATTGGTTCTATGTCCCTGAAGTACCACCCAAACTGGATGGAGAAATTCGCCGTTCCTATGTTTTATGGAAGGAATTTGTCGCACCGCTGATTGCTTTGGAATTCGTTTCTGGGGAGGGTGTGGAAGAACGAAACAAAACTCCCAAGAAAGGTAAGTTTTGGGTTTACGAACGGGCAATTCGTATCCCTTACTATGGCATCTATGAAGTTAAACAGGCACGAGTGGAAGTATATCAGTTGGTAAACGGGCGCTATCAGCTCATGGCAGCGAATGAGCGAGGTCATTACCCCATTGAGCCTCTAGGGGTAGAGTTAGGCATTTGGCAAGGCGTGTATCAAAATCAGGAATGGCCTTGGCTGCGTTGGTGGGATATGGGGGGGAATCTGCTGCTGACGGCGGAGGAACGTCTCGAACAAGAGCGGCAGGAGAAGGAGATAGCTCAACAACGGGCTGAGCGGTTGGCTGAGCAGTTACGGGCGTTAGGGGTTGAGCCAGAAGTGTAGGAGAGGCATGAGGTGTGATCGCCCCAAGGGGGCAGCGTGGAGCGATCACTTTTTCAGTCAACTCTGTGATAACGTCAGTTGCAAAAGTAAAATGCCGCTCAATTTAGATGAGAATTTGTGAGAAATCCGACAACTGATGAATTCCAGAGCATTTTGTCCCAGATTACAATTTGACGGTAACTGAGGTAGCTTCACAATTAGAAGCACTGGGGCTGAAGAAATCAGGAAGTCCAGATGGTCGATTTTTGCATTTCCGAGATGAAGCTATGCGCGTTAGAGCAAGAATTGACCCGCCAAACACAATCATTCCCTATGACCATCTCCACCTGTACAATGAAGCTGGCGAATCCTTAAATGCTGGCTTAGAAGTAGTAGAGCGCCAATCCCTAGAAGCACACATCAAAATAGGATTATGACTGTTACATCGGATTGGAATCATGTACATTTCCATGATGCAGTGGTTCGGTCAGTCGAATATAGTGCAGAGGCCGTGGTGTTTCAGCTTGAGGATTTTTTTGTTGATTCAAAAAATGGGGAGCGCCAGAAGGTTGAGCATCTTTGTTTGCCAAAAGGTTCTTTAATTTTTAAGAAGCCGCATTCAGTGTTAGTTCGAGCCTATGATTCGGATATCGATAAGTGGCAAACCTTAAATCAACCTTTTCCTCACATGGATGCGATCGCAGAAGTAACAATCGCAGCAGAAAATATTTGGAAAATGACGGGTTTTCTGACTGATGGGCGTTGGTTGGAATGGCAAATCCAATTGGGAGAACCAGTGAGCTTGGAAACTTATGAAACGAGTACCGACTACTGAGATGGTTACTAATTAAGTATCAGCGGTAAGCGAGTAATGACGCAAGAGCAGGCTAAGACTGTAGGCAAAATTTTAAAAGTCGATCCTAGCTTGTTTATTCGGCAAAATGAGATTGACTAAGTTTTGACTTTGGCAACAGGCAATCGCCTCTCTCATTTGAGAAAGGTTTGGGAGTTGCAGCGAGCGACAGCCTCAGAGACAAAGGTTTAATTCAAAGCCTCTCTCCTCATAGGATAGGAGACAGGTTTGGAGAGAGGTCTACCTGTGGTCTATTGATGTGAAAATCGCTGTATGCAAAGCTAGCGGTGAAGTCGTTACAATACCTTATTAACTCCGCCAGAGATTTCCTATGGTACAAGCCGCCGCACCGATTACCACGACTGACCTTGCTACATTAGCCATTGATGCGATCGCTCGTGCTGGATGCGAGTATGGGGATGTCCGTTTTTGCACCTACCGCAATCAGAAGCTTTATGCACGCGATCGCTCCTTGAGTCAACTCTCTGATAATGTCAGTTCTGGCTTTGGGGTGCGGGTTCTCCTCGATGGTGCTTGGGGATTCGCCGCTAGTCCTTATAAAACTCCAGCAGAAGTAGAACGAATTGTTGCTTTAGCTGTAGAAATTGCTCAAGGTAGTCGCCTCTCTCAGCAAACACGGGTGCAATTAGCTCCTGTCCAAGCCTACAGCGATACCTACATTACTCCCATTGAAACTGACCCTTTCACTGTATCGATTACGGAGAAAGCTGATTTGTTGTTGCATCTGAATGAACAGTTATTGCGTTATAGCGATGACGGTATTAAAAAAGCTTACTCTTTCTTACGGTTCGCCCGCGAGGACAAAACCTTCGCCTCTACGGAAGGCTCCCTGATTCAGCAAACCATCTACCGCAGCTATCCAGGATTTGGGTGTACGGCGATCGCCAATGGTGATGCTCAAGAGCGCAACTACGAACGTCCACCCCTAAACATTGGTTACGAGCATATCAATTCCGCCGACCTTTTGAGTCAGGTCGAACGAGTTGCCGAAGAAGCGATTGAAAAGGTGTACGCGCCTAAAGGTCCCTCTGGGATTCGCACTACCCTCATTCTCAAACCCACTAATCTGTGGCTCACCATCCACGAATCGGTCGGACACCCCACAGAACTGGATCGGGTGTACGGCTACGAATCTAACTTTGCGGGAACCAGCTTCGCTACTACCGATCAATTAGGCAAGCTCCAGTATGCCGCACCATGCGTCAACTTCCGAGCTGACCGCACCCAACCCGGAGGACGCGGTACGATGGGTTACGACGATGAAGGGGTGCCTTCACAAAGTTGGCATCTTGTCAAAGACGGTCTTTTAGTTGACTACCTCACTGACCGCGAAACCGCCTATCGACTCGGTCGTTCCAGTAGCAATGGTAGCGCCTATGCAGATAGTTGGTCGAGTTTGCCAATGGTACGAATTCCCAATTTAGGCTTGGAACCAGGGCCAGATGGGGGTAGCCACACTGCCACTCTCCAGGAGATGATTGCAGATACTGAAGACGGAATTTTAATTGATGGCGTTGGCAGCTTTTCGATTGACCAGCAACGGCGTAACTTCCAATTTGGCGGGGATGCCTTCTGGAAGGTGGAAAAGGGCAAAGTCGTAGGTATGTTGAAAGATGTCACTTACCACGCCATGACAACCGATTTTTGGAATAGCGTTGATGCGATCGGGCCAGCTTCAGAGTGGCAGCAGTGCGGAACGAACATTTGTGGTAAGGGTGAACCCATGCAACTCGCTCAGATGTCCCACGCCTGTGTGCCGGTGCGGGTGCGCGATATTCAAATTGGCGGAGCCTCATAAGTCAGTCAGCAAGCTTCCTCAATTAGGAATGCTCCGCCACATGCGATCGTACCGCCTCCTACAACTTCCTGCCGTCATAGGAGGTACGGTGCAAGACTCCCCATGAGCTAGCGCTCACAACAAACAATGAACATCTCTCTACCCCATTACCGATTACCGATTACCCATTTCAAGACAGATGGATCAAAGGTCATAAACCTTGCATTCCGATGCACTCGGATTAGCCGCGCAGTACTCTTTAAAAGAGTTGCCTGGTTCTTCCATGGGTGGATTAGCAACCCGATTATCCCGCTCTTCAGCATCTTGGTTTGATTCCGAATTTTCCTGAGTACCGACGGCAGGAGCCGACTTCATTTCATCGTGCATCGTTGGTTGTGTCATGATTCCCTCCAAGGGATTTCCTTAATACAACTCCCATTAATAGGGTTCATGCCTCGCAGAAGCGTCATTCCCTTGGAGGAAAGAAGGTCTATATTTTTTAACGAAATATAAATTATCAAGTCGGATTGTTAACCTACAGTATTTGAGGATGAGCATGACCCTAGCTGCCGCACCCACATTTTTGAGCGAAGACCAAGCCCTAGACTTAATTGAAACAGTCATCCAACAATCTGAAGCGGAAGGTGTCTTCGTCAGTCTCAGTGCTAACGAGTCGGCTCTCTCGCGTTTCTCGGAAAATCAGATGACGCAGAACCTCAGCCGGACTAAATTCAGCCTGAGCATTACTAGTTATTTCGGCAAGCGCAGTGCTTCTGCCTCAACGACGGAACTAGAACCAGAGGCGATTACAGAGACGATTCGACGTTCGGAAGAACTGGCTCGGATTGCCCCAGAAGACCCTGAATGGGTGCCGTTGCTGGAACCCCAGGAGTATGAGTCGCGGACTCCGGCGTTTGATGAACAAACGATAACTTTCTCACCCTTGGCACGGGGAGAAATTGTACAGCAAGTGTGTGGATTGAGTCGTCAGGCTGGGGTTGAGGGTTCTGGCACGCTGAGCACATCCGCTGTCTTGCAGGCTGTAGGGAATTCGGCGGGATTAAGGGCTTGCGATCGCGGTACTCATGCCGATTTTAGCTTTACCGCTCGGATTGAAGATGGCTCCAGTTGGGGTCAGCGTACTGCTTTTAGCGTCAACCAGTTACCTATAGAGTCAGTCACGGAACAGCTAATTCAGCGTGCTCTGAGTTCTCGCCAACCCCGTGAAATCAGTCCTGGTAAGTATCCCGTCGTCTTCGATGGTGCAGCCTTTAA
>DATNQL010000247.1:0-3486 GCA_036704025.1 Stenomitos sp. | reverse complement strand
TCAACCGTCTTGACTACCCTGCAAGCGCTTGATGAAATGTCTGAACGGTATTTGGAACACAAATTCCCTCACTGGAAACCTGTCGAAAAGAAAGGTTTAATTCCCATGCGCCCTGAGGATGAGGAACTTGAGGAGGGAATTGAAGCATTTACCCAACTCTTCAACCATTTATCTCAGCTACCCAGCTACCAAAGATTAGAAGCTGGGGAAGAAACACCTCAACTGCGTCGGTTCAGCTTTGAAAAGAATGGAGGCGAAGGAAATATTTTGTTCCGTCCCGTTGGGCAAGTTGCCTTCGTTCAGGCACTAGGAATTGTAATATTCAAAAAAAGATTATCTCTCAAAGAAGTTTTCAAAAAACTCCAAAAGTACGATGTGGACGATGGATTTAGTGGCATGGAAAATCCACAATCTCTCTGGTATGGCGTGTTGTACGACCCGAATAAAAAACGGGTATTAGTATCGGGGCGGGATTTAGCGGCAAGATTACTCGTTTACATCATCGCTGGTACTGAGGATGACATGGAGCGTGCGGAACTGCGTCGAGAGTTAGCTGAAGTGAGAACGATTGAAGGTAAAGCTGTGGGATTTAATGGCAAATTTGTTAATCCAAGGGAGGTAGGGCTTCCGTCAGTGTTGTAAAAATCTAAGTATGTTGCCCATACCCGCCGGAGATTTAAATCCCTGGCTCATAGCTAAAGTCCTCTAAAAAGGACTGTAAAAGAATAGCAGTTCATTATTGGTGTGATTTTCCATTAATTGATTTCATATTTAAGTAGCTTCATAGAGTTATTTAAGTTTTGCTTAACACACCTTATTGCCTTAGAACTTGCAACTCAATCACTTATTATTCAAGCCATATTTGCCATCGGAAAATTTTTTAAAATATTTAGGCTCAATTGAATTTTTTCGATTCAATCCTTCGCATCGTCTCTCAATGGCTCCACGAACAATTCCTCTTGGCTCCTGAGCCTTAAAAGTATACAAGTTTTTGTCGAGGATAACTTGGGTAATATCAGAAAGAGCCATTGGCTGTTTAACGGCTTGTAACACCTCAATGACGGCTTGAGCAACTGTTCGTTTATCCATATTTTTTTTCATTATCTAGTAACTCAAAACTGATTAAACAAATCTTGGCATCTTTGGACTTCTTGTTCACGCGAAAAAATCAGAGCGAGTCCGGGTTTCGAGTTTACTCTGTGATAAAGGAATCTGGAGCAAAAACTCTGTCCCTTGCCCTGGTTCGCTCCAGCACTCTATCTGACCCCCATGTTTTTTGACCACAATTTGATAGCTAATGGACAATCCCAGACCTGTACCGGCACCGACAGGTTTGGTGGTAAAGAAAGGGTCGAACAGTCGAGCTTTGATTTGCTCTGTCATCCCTGCACCGTTGTCTGCAATCCAAATGGCTACCTGCTGGTCTTTCACTACCTCGGTGCGAATCCGAATATAAGGGGTTGTAGGTGTCAGATGAGAAGGGGATAAATCATCTTCCAATATTGTTGAGGTCGCAGGAGGAGGGCTGTCACATTCAACGCTCAAAGGGTCAATATTTAAGTTTTCTAAAGCATCGTCAGCGAAGCGAGATGCGATCGCATCTATCGCATTACTGAGCAAATTCATAAACACTTGATTGAGCTGCCCCGCATAACATTCCACTTTGGGTAGGTTGCCATACTCTTTAATCACCTGAATGCCAGGATACTTCCCGTGAGCTTTCAGTCGATTTTGCAGAATGGTGAGTGTGCTATCCAAACCCTCGTGAAGATCGACCGCTTTCATGTCAGCTTCAGCCAGACGAGAAAAGTTACGCAGTGAACCGACAATCTCACAAATTCGCTCAGCTCCAACCTTCATGGAAGAGAGTAGTTTTGGTAAATCTTCGATCAGGAACTCTAAGTCAATGGCTGCAATTTGGGACTGAATATCTGGTGTAGGGGAGGGGTATTGCTGCTGATACAGTGCCAGTAAGTTCAGGATGTCTTGCGTGTAGTTTTCGGCATGAGACAGATTGGCATAAATAAAGGTAACGGGGTTGTTAATTTCATGCGCGACTCCAGCCACTAGCTGTCCCAAGCTGGACATTTTTTCCCCTTGCACCAGTTGGGCTTGTGTTCTCTGAAGTTCACTGAAGGCTTGCTCAAGCTGCTGAGCTTGTGTCAAGGCTGTCTTTGTTGCCTTGCGACTTTGTTGGTAGAGTTCAGCTTGTTGAAGTGCGATCGCCAACTGGGTTGCGAGTGATTGGAGTAAATCAATTTCTAGCGGCTGCCATGGACGTGGACTACTACAATGATGGGCAATGAGCAGTCCCCAAAGCGTGTCGTCTTGGAGAATGGGCACTACTAATTTGGCTTTCACCCCAAATTGTTGTACAAATTCAACCAGACAGGGTAATACTATAGACTGCTCTACATCCGAAATCGCCAGAATTCGTCCTTGGCAGTAGGCTTCGTGGGACTCTGAAGGAAAGACTTCTTCTGGAAAGGTCTGCCCTAAAACAGCGGGCCATCCAGGCACGACGGACTCTGTCACAGCGCTTCCCGTTCCATTAGGCCAAAGGCGATAGATTAAAACACGGTCTGTTTTGAGAAATTCGCGCACCTCTGCCACGGTGGTCTTCAGGATTTCTTCCAGATTCAAGGATTGGCGAATACGCCCCAGCGACGCTGTCATCAATCGCTCCTTTAGAGATTGCTGCCGCAGAGCCTCCTCTATGCGTTTGCGATCGCTAATATCGGTAATCAGACCCGTGTAGCCTGTCACAGATCCGGTGTGGTCTTCCTGGGCGACGGCTTGAGCCAGAACCCAGGTCATTGTGCCATCCGGACGTTGCAGCCGATACTCAGATTGAAAGGGCAAGTTTTCTTGTATCGCTCGGTACCATTCAGCAAACACACGTTCTCGGTCATCCGGATACAAGGCTAGTAGCCAACCATCTCCCTGAGCCTCTGCTACTGTGATTCCAGCCATTTCACACCAGCACTCATTCATCGATAAATAATACCCAGCCGCATCGGTCTGAAAAATGCCGATCGGCAATACCTTTGCTAAGGTGCAGGAATGGGCTTGACACTCCTGTATGCTGGTTTCCATTGTATTAAGCATTTCTGTCTAAAACTTAATAAAAATCCAAAATTGAAAAACTGCTGCACCCGTTTTTTCCTGAAATTTGTTACTTTTTCTATGTCTAAGATCTCACCTTTGACGATTAACTATCCTATTTATTACTAAAATGCAACATTGTCCATCTGTCTATCCAGCCAATTTTTACAGTTCATCCTACAATTTTTGGTGGATTAGCCTCTAAATGACTGTTAAGTCTTCACCCCCTGTCTGGTGAGAAGGGATCAGTCGAGAGGGAATTAACAATTTATCCGGATAGCTTTCAACGAGGCTCAAGGGTGAGCTGAGCAAGGGCTTTTTCATGAGGACTGATTGATATCATGTCCGTCTAATTACCCATAATAAAAACTCTCCGCGTCC
>DATNQL010000246.1:0-3912 GCA_036704025.1 Stenomitos sp. | reverse complement strand
CCACACCCCACACCCCACACCCCTTATGACAATTTCGCTATGGCAATTTAGCTGCACATCAGCTTACTCTGTTTGAACGCAACTGCGTATGAGGGCAATCTTTTGTGAGATGTTAGACCAACAAGCCAGAGGTCATTCTTTATTCACCGGGCTTAAACTCTGGGTTGATGGGCGTCCGTTCTGCGAATTCTTGCCGCCGCAGTTGTGCCTGCTGCTTTTTGTAGGTCATTAAATCCTCAAATCGAATCCGGCGTCGCATACCCGCCTGAGAGAAAGGAATCGTGCCTGTATCCAGGAGTTGCTCTATTTCTTGTGACTGGACATTGAGTAAAGCGGCAGCCTCCCAGATGGTCAAGGGCTGGTGAAAGGTTGTCAGGGTCACCCCCTTGCTTAAGAGTAACTGATGTACCAGTTGACGCAGCAAATGAAATACCGATTCAGGTAGTTCGACTTGCTCACCGGTGGCGGTACACAGCCGTGGCAATGAGGCGATTTTCCCCTCAATCGGGATGCTTAAAATCTCGTCTAATTTTGCTAACTGAGTTTGCTCTTGCTCTGTCGCAACAATCGGTTCAGGTTGGAAGTCATTGGATGCCATTGCCCTACTCTCCCGTTTTTTGCACTGCGGTCTAATGTTAGATTCCCCCTAACTGGGGCGATCTCATTCTTTTTGAGACAATATTTAAATTTACTCGTTCATTTAGACGATAGACAACAAAAAAGGATAGGCAAAAAAGCCTATCCTGAAAAATTAGGAATTTAGCGGAGAAAATTTAGAAATTCATCTCGGCTGCTTGTACCTTCTCAATCTGTTTCTTCTTCAGAACCAGAAGAGTTTGAGACAGCATAATCGCACCGATGAACAACATCAACCACTTAATTCGAGCCGGGTCTTGTAAGACAACCTCTTTGTCAGTCTGACCAAATCCACCCACATTCGGATTACTGGTCAGAAGCTCATTAGCGACTACTTTTTGCCCTTCGGAGACAATTAACTCTGGGCCAGGTGGAATTGTATCAACCACTGTTGCGCCATCTTCAGTCTGAATGGTAACTTCATAGCCACCCTCTTCTGTCTTGGCAATTTGAGAAATTGTACCCGCTTTAGAAGCGTTGTAGACGGTGTTATTGCTCTTGTCGCCTGTGGGGTAAACTTGACCGCGTCCCCGGTTAGCCCCTACGTGAACTGGGTACTTACCAAAGTAAATTCCTTTATCGGTTTTGGGGTTCGGAGAAAGGACAGGGAAAACAATTTCTTGGTACTGTTCACCCGGTAAAGGACCGACAATCACCACATTGTCTGCACCGTCTTTGTAGGGTTGGAAGTAAAGTCCGCCAACCTTTTCCTTCATTTCTTCAGGAATTCGGTCTTCAGGGGCAATCTTGAAGCCTTCCGGCAACATGACTACTGCACCCACATTCAGACCGCCTTTGGAGCCATCACCCAAGACTTGCTGTGAACTCAAGTCGTAGGGAATCTTGACTACAGCCTCAAATACGGTATCTGGCTTTACAGATTGGGGAATTTCCACTTCTGTAGGTTTAGCTGCCAAGTGACAGTTGGCACAAACAATGCGTCCAGTGGCTTCGCGAGGGGTTTCTGGAGCGGTTTGCTGCGCCCAGAAGGGATAAGCCGCCGCTGACTGGGGAAGCGTAATATCACTAACGAAGAAAAATGCCAGGGTTGCCAAAGCAAGCACAAGGGTTCTGGTGATTATCCGCTTGCTGAGGACGTTGCACATCACCGATAACGAAGGTGTTCTCATCTTTAAGCCAAAAAACTCAAAACTCATTAAGCTAATCTTGGGGGTTGTCGGTGTGGAAAACCTGACACTCGCAGGTTCGCTACCGCTACGCTATCAACCGTTAAACCTTTAACCTTCAACTCTTAAGCCCACCAAGGAGCTTCGCCGGTGCGGAAGTCCGTCTCTGTCCACTGGGTAAAGGAGAGCTTATCATCTTCGGTGACGGTGGCATGAACCAATGCCAAAGATAGGGGTGCCGGACCTCGCACGACCTTGCCCTCATTGTTGTATTGAGAACCATGACACGGGCACATGAACTTGTTCTCGCTGGCATTCCAGGGAACGACGCATCCTAGGTGAGTGCAGACGGCGTTGATCCCGTAGTCAGCAACCGCTTTATCTTCGGTGATCACCACGTAGGTGGGGTCACCTTTAAGACCTTGTGCTAAAGTGCGATCGCCTGAACTATGGCTCGCTACAAAATTACTGACGATGATGTCATTGCCTAAAGCGTCTTTGGCTGTAACACCACCGCCGACACCCCCACTGGATGGAGGAATGAAAAACTTGACAATGGGATAGAGCGCTCCGACAAATGTCCCCGTTATGGTACCAAATGCCAAGAGGTTCATAAATTGACGACGCCCCATATCAGGAACATCAGCCGAGCCAGAAACTTGAGCCATAACTAAACGCCTAACGGTATATTTTTTTTAACAACTCTGGTAATTTTCCCAGATTTATTAAACCCCGCTCTAAGAATGTAGAGCAATTCAATAGCTAGCAGGGTTGCCAAAATCCTTGCAGCACAAGGATTCACGGCTTGATCTATGAGTATTATTACATTCTTTAACACCGTATCATAAAGTAAAGAAGCGTCAGATTTGTAACGAAATGTAAATTAGTGGTTAAGGTAAACAGGGCTATGACAGGACAGGACTTGCGCCAACTCCTGCTCTATAAGTGGGGACGCTCTTATGACATTCAAATCCGACGGACTCAGGGTAAGATTTTTGTTCAGGTCATGTGGAAATACCTAGAACAGGCGTCTTTTCCCCTATCTGAGGCTGATTACCTAGAGCATTTAGATACCGTGGCTCATTATCTCAATGCTTGGGGTGGAGTAGCCCAGGTACAAACGTATATCCAGGAAACTCGCGAACGTCCACGTCTGGGTAAAGCTGTGAGTATTCCCCTGGAACTGGGTGAGAGGGCATCCGAATGGATGTTGGAAGATTTTTAGCCGTATGAAATTAGGGTGGTAGAGCTTGTAGCTAGGAATCAAACCGTTCAAGTTGATTCTTCACCTTACTCTCTATTGCTGGAATGAGCAGACGAAACCTGCGACACCCTCTTCTCGTGCGGCGACTGTTCCCTCTGGGAAGACGCTTGGCAATCATCCTGATGGGAGGCTTGGCGAGTACCTACCTATTGGCTTGTCTACTCCTGCTTGTGGTTCAAAGACACTTGATTTTCAGGCCAACTGATGAAATTCAAAAGACACCCGCAGACTTGAATCTTCGTTACCAAGAAGTTTGGTTGCCCATTCAAACTGGCTTCGGCAAAGTAGAACGAATTCATGGCTGGTGGATTCCTACAAATAAACCGAAATTGGGAACCTTGTTATATTTGCATGGAAATGGAATCAACATCGGAGCCAATGTCAATCAGGCTCGACGGTTTAGGCAAATGGGGTTTTCGGTATTATTAATTGATTACCGAGGCTATGGTCGTAGTGAGGGTGGTATTCCGAGCGAATCTCGGATGTATCAGGATGCTGAAACAGCCTGGAATTATTTAGTAAAAAAACGGGATGTTCCTGCCAGCCAAATTTACTTGTATGGTCATTCTTTAGGAGGCGCAGTCGCAATTGAACTAGCACGACGGAATCCAGAAGCTGCCGGACTTATTGTACAAAGCTCTTTTACCTCAATGCAGCAGATGGTAGAACGACAGCCTAAATTGAGACTATTTCCAGTAAATCTACTCCTCACCCAACGATTTGACTCAGTGGCTAAAGTTAAATCATTAAAGATGCCTATTCTGTTCGTTCATGGCACGGCTGATCCTTATATTCCAGCAACTATGAGCAAAACATTGTATACAAAAGCTCCTCAACCTAAACAACTACTGCTAGTCCCCGAAGCCAAACACAACAATGGAGATA
>DATNQL010000245.1:0-5329 GCA_036704025.1 Stenomitos sp. | reverse complement strand
GGGATACCGAGTTTTTGCGCGGTTTCTAGAGAGACTCTACCGCTCTTGATTTCATCTACAGAAATTTGTGGTAACGTGACAACTCTGGACACAATTTGAGTTTTATTCTCTATCCCTGGTAGCCGTGAAACTAAACGATGTCGTGTAACCTCCGTTTTATCTTGCTGGGTTGCGTCAAATCTCCGCGCTTTCTTATTCGCTTCATCTTCTGTCAACGGTTGAGCCTTGAATATCTCCTGACTCTTCCTAAGCTGTACTGCCTCCTGTGCGGCTTCTAATTCCTTCTGGGTAACTCTGTACCCCGTAACTACCTCTACCTGATAACCAGCCGTGTGAAGGGCATACTCAAGGCATTTACGCAGATGATTCCGCTCGAATGTCTCCCGTGCTTTCAGGTGACATTCATATTGAAAGTGAGCGTCATTTGAACGCTGCACTAATTTCAGAGCTTGCTCTATTAAGAGTTCGCGCTTTTCGGCCTCACTAACATCAGATAAGGAAATTTGAGAGCAAGCTAGGGTGTAATCTAGGAAACCCTCTTGAATGTGCGTTGCGGTCTGTTCGAGTTTGCCGCTGTCAATGCCCTGATTTTGGCAAAACACATGAATGTGGGTGTCTGGGTCGCGCACTCGACCCAAGAATTGCGTTTGCTCATTGGTGAGAACTACTCCGAAAAAGAAGAAATATCCCCTCTTGAAGTAGTCTTTGATGCTGATTTGAATTACCTCTCCTGATTCTGTTTTGATTTCTGTTTCTGTGTTGATGAACCACTCCTTTAGTTTCACTTTTGTTTCAGTATCGATACTCAATCCACTTTCTGCTGTTGGTGAATACAAGAGGGCATCGATTTTATTGAAATAGATATATGCTGTAGGATTAGCTAGAAACTTCTTACTTTCAGGGCTATTGGAGTTTGACCCATCCAATCGGAAAACTTTGCGACCTTTGCGCTTTAAAATTTCATGCCAAGCTTCAAGTTTTTCCTGGGAATCGCTACCGCAAACAAATGGTTCTGAATCATCCATCATCGATTTGTGGAGCAAGGAGTAATCATTGATCCGCCGCTCCGTAACGGTGGTTTCCCCAGTTTCCTCATCCTTTCCAAGCTTCAAGGTTCCCGTGTAGAAGCTCACTTTCCCCCGGTTGCCTTGGTACAGGTTCTCAACTTTGACGAATTTCTTGCCGCTAATCCGTTCGGCGTGAGCTACTGTTAAATCAGTCAGGTTGCCATCCAACATGATCACAGCTTCTGAATTGGCGATCGCTTCCCCCATCCGTTCCTTGCAGAGCTGTCGGTGGAAGCTAACCGCCGTTTTGGACGTGTAAAGATGTTTGAAGGTGCCTTCGAGCTCATCCAAGACCAGGCGCTTCTGCTCAAAGTGATGGGGCTGGAAATAGATCAAGCTATCGGCACAAGCCGTGACTCGTGAGCTTGGATCACCAACCAAAAGTAAATCATCCTTCGATTCCTTCAAATCTTGCTGAAGGTTATACCAGGGGTTTTTGCATGTTTTGCCTTCTTTTTCTTCGTTGCCCCGCTCAGTAAATTGAACCAATAACGAGTTTCGATAACCAAAAGCATTCGCCCCGATCGCGTCATCTGCCAAAAATTTATTGTGAACGTGGTGAGTTTTGCCCGTGCCTAGTCCGCTTCTGACAGCTAAATGAGTTCCCGGCTGATCCGAATCCCAATCAAAGTATTTGGAATCGATAACATGATCGGGGGTATATTTTCGCATCTTGAGCCAGTCTTTCCCGGCTTCACTCTGTAGCTCTGGGAAAACCTCTAGCAGTTGGGAGAGTGATTTGCGTAAGACCTTGAAACTAATTCCGCTCTCGTTGGGGGGAGTGGTTTCGATTGTTTCTTCAGGCTCTGTCAGATCGGCGGCTTCAAAATCCTCCCATCCGTACCCGGCAAGGATAGCGTCGGTTACATCCCAGCCCTTGACTTCACAATCGTCGGGCATGGGAACTAACCCAATGATTGCTCTACTTTGGAGAGCAGCGGCTAATTTTTGCGCTCCTTTTAGTCCGGCTTCATCGCGGTCATAAAAGATTGTTACGTGTCCGGGTAGTCTGTCGAGTTGCTCAGGTTTAGGAACAGTACCGGCCCCGGAAGTCGAACAGGCAACTGCTACTTTTTTCCCCTGCTGCTGTACGAGTTCACCCAATAGAATCGCATCCCATTCGCCCTCACACAACCAAGTTTCTTGAGCATCTGAGGGATTGTTTGTGAACCAAATCGTCGCGGGTACCCCAAACTGTGACCAGTTGGCGAGATACTCCGGGCGCTGGTCGCTGGTTAACCAGGGGGCAACCCGTTTTTTGACATAGAATCGCCCTGGTCTATCTGCGACTGGAATAAATATCCCTATAGCCCAATACTCTTGTTTAAAGTCTGGCTTGCTTTGGTCGGGTGTTACTACCCGCTTTTCCAGACCCAGTCCATAACGCTTGACCGTCTCGCGGGTGATGCCCCGACCTTCGAGCCAAGCCAACGCCTTAACCGCCTCTCCTGTACCGGATAATAGCCGCTCAACAGACCGATTTACCCGCCACTCATCAACAGTGTAATCCTTGGCGGGTGTTTGTTCTTCCTTGGCTACGGGTGCTTTGGGTGTGAGGGGTCTAGGTATATGAAAGGTTTTTTCATGTGGCTCGTCCTTCTGTTTTGTGGAGGATGAGCCATCGCTTTATTGGGATCTACACGTATGTCTGCTAGCGTAGAGTTGAATTAAATAGTTTGTGTGGTTCGCCGTTGCGAGGCGATTTCATGAGTTGATAGCTCATGCGATGAAACTACGCTAATAAAGTACTTTCAGTCCCCAGCGACGGCTTACCAGTTTTCTTTTTTGATTTCCAAAATGTACAAATTATTTAATTCATTGGCTATCTTCATGATTTCTCCTAGAACTAAAACTGATCACTGTAAAGCAAAAGCATGAGATCAGCGTAGACTGGCTTGAAAACATTGTCATCTTTTGTCGAATGAAAGCTGCGAACTTTACATTTGTTCTCCAGGTAAGTCAGTGGAGCGCCGCAGAAGCCTTCTGAACCCGTTTAAGATCCAGGATCTTGTTTGATTTTTGTTGATTTGGGACGTTTCCCACCTCGTGCGACTAATTTAAGTTGAAGTCCATCCAAATACGCTGCTTTAAGTTGTGGATTGCATTTGATTTGGCGATAGCAGCGCTTCTGAGAGCGCTTGTACTCCTCAAAATACCCATTCCGGAAATCAATATCGATGCTTGCCAGCCAAGCGCCTAGACCTTCTAAAAATTCTTTTGGAGGTATTACCCCTACGATTTCGCCCTCTGATTGAGCAAATGGCAATCCTCGCTTGGATCGCAGTGAGTTGTAGTGTTTACGGCTGAGTTCGTAAGATGATTCTTTCCCTTGTGGATTGGGCTGATCGAGGTATCCTGAATTGGTTAAATCTTCAGAGCAGTGCTGCAACCCAATCACCATCAGCAAATATTCTGGCGAGTATCTTGCAATATAACGACTTGATTTGGGGTGGCTATTGAGCTGTTGAGCCAGAGAAAAATAATTGACGAGAATCTCTGCGAACGGCTTGCAGAGCTGCTTTCTGGTATTAAGCAGTTCAAAATTAAGATGATGATGGTGAGCTAAAAAATATCTCAGCCAATAGCCAATCGAGCGGTATTTTTCCCTGAATTGAGCTAAAAGCTTCCCATCGTCACCTGATTCGTTCGGTGGCAGAAAAACGCCGTGAAATTTTTCCACAACGATATCGGGGGCATTTGAGATTACAGGAATGGCTTTTTCAAGAGTGACTCTGTGCATTTCGATCATCCTCCTTCACCTCGAATAATGCTGGGCACTTGCCCGATCTATTGCAGCTGCAATAGATCGCGTTACCCCTGGCTTATCCCTCGTCTGAATTCCCTGATTGCCTCAAGCCTAGAGGTCATCAGCACACACCGCGTTAGTAGGTTGATGTCAAGGTCTGGCAATACCTCACTACCGTAAATCCGTTCGTAACCGTCTGCTCTAAGATGATGCAAGGTCAATAGACCATCTTCCCAAAACCAAACTTCAGGGACACCTAGCTCCCGATAACGATTCAGCTTGGAGAGGGTACCACTGGTAAAGACCACTTCAATCGACAGGTCTGGAGTTGTCCCGACCTTGCCAATAAAGTAAGACTCGTCAGCTTGTGCTGAAGCAACCCCCTCTTTCTCTTGGGTAAAGCTGCCAGTAGGGGTAAACTCAATGCCTTTTTCTACAAAGTACTCAGCCAACAGAATTGCAATAAGGCGCGTCATGGTTTCGTGGTCTTGAGAAACAGCCAAGATTTCTACTTCTCCTTTGTAGTAAGCCAGATGCACCCCAGGCGAATCGGCAAAGCTCTCCTGTAGTAACTTGAATCGTTGCCAACTCATCCCAGAGTGGGTAAACCGCTGGTCTGTTGGCTTTTTTGGTGGTCTTGTGGTTGTGGTCATGGCTTGTTGCTCAATCCCCTCTTTTTTGGTAGAGCGCTAAGTATCGCCTAGCGCTGTCCGGGTCACGCAAGATTAAGGATTCTGCCACACTCCGCACGACTGACGGTAGGTTAGCGGGGATGGTTAGTGTTCCTGGCTCCTCAGCCTGGGGTGGTGTGCGACGTTTGATAAGTTGCATGATTCTCCGTCTGGCTTGTGTAACGTGCGATCGCACTGGGCTAGGTGATGGTTGCGATCGCTAGGCTTTAGTTTTCTCTTTTGTCTCTAGTCTTTCGATTAGAGACTTTTTTACTATTGCTGAGATTAGTTGAGGGATCGTCCTAAATTCTGATTCAGCCCATTTTTGCAGTTCTTCATATTCTCTAGGGTCAAAAGACACTGTAGTTCTAGGTCGCTTTGTAGCCATTAGCAGCATCACTATGTCTATTTACTAGACATTATCTGCTATGGCGCATCAGGTCTTAGTTGTTACATCACTTAGCTAAACTATTTGACAAAGTGATGTACTTGTCACTACCATACCAGATATAGCCACAAACCCGCCAGTCACTCAAAAGCAAAACAAGCAATAAGTGACAGGAAACCACAACCACGAAATAAGGCTTGTAGGCGTTCCGTCACCACCACCCCAGAAGCAACGGTGGTTATCGGGTGACAGCTACCTGGATGAGTCCCAATTTGATTGGACTTTGGACAAAAAAGACTGTGTTCGCGTTAGATTGACGCGAACACAGGTCAAATTAGGTCGGAGAGCAAAAACCCACCCCTGTAATGTAAAAAAGGGTAAATTGGAATGGTACAGGCTACAGAGAGTCGGCGTAATAGTAGCTTTAAAGATTGGATAAATAATTTTTCTTGTAGGC
>DATNQL010000244.1:0-5248 GCA_036704025.1 Stenomitos sp. | reverse complement strand
TGCTGCAAGCAGATCGCCAGGGTGGCTGTTCAATGAGAACCTCTTTAAATCTCTTAACACAATCACCCATCCCAAGACTCTTGTTTCAACCCCTGAAGGTCATGCTAACCCCAATCGTGATTACTGGACCGACGCTCTAGCTGTAGGCGAATTTCCCTAAAACAAAACCCCACAACCTTTACAGATTGCAGGGCTTGCTTTATCTTTGAGTTGGTGGCGGGAGGCGGATTTGAACCACCGACCTTCGGGTTATGAGCCCGACGAGCTACCAGGCTGCTCTATCCCGCGTCGTTCTCGCTTTTCCTAGTATAACCCTAACTTTTCAAAAAAGGCAACCCTTAAAGCATAGAAAGTTCGCCAATGACCTCTAAACGCTTGTAGTTACCGAGTTTCATGAAGGTTTCGGACAAAGTTTCCGATACTGAGGGAGTAATCCAACCCATTTGCTTGAGTAGGTGAATCGCGACGGCATTCTTGGCTCGTTTGGCTCCATCCATTACCTTAATGGCTATCCCCATGCCTTCCCCAATCCGACCAATGCATTGAATGCCCTCTGACCCGGCTTTACTCACCAATTCTCCTTCTGACAATCGCATCAGTTCTGTATCAAATGCGCCTTCACCTGAAATCAGGTGAGGATGATGGGTCATGGCGCGGACAATCCGCTCCATTGCCAAATTATCACCGGAAGCCAACTGAGCATACAACGAGGCCATTTGACGCAGTTGTACAAAGTAAGTCGGAGCACCACAATCATCGTGTGCCCGAATCAACTCTTCTCCTGGCATCTTCATCAACTCAGCCACTTGGCTCAAGATGAGCTTCTGCACCGGATGGTGATACTGCAAATAGCTGGTGAGGGGCCATTGACGTTGCTGGCAAACCGCTAACATGCCAGCATGTTTCCCAGAGCAGTTGTATTGCAATGGGCTTTTTGTCCCTTCGGGAATCGGACATTGTAGAGCTGACGGGTCTACATCACAGCGCCACAGGATATGAAAAACCTGGCGGACTTGTTCCACCTTGCCCTGATGAGAGCTACAGATAATCGCCAAATCGCGGTCATTCAGGTTATAGCGTTCTAGAGTGCCCGTGGTAGTAACCGCTAGTGCCTGAAAAGGTTTGAGGGCTGAACGAATAAAGGTCGCTGTTTCCGGGTTACCCGCCACAGATAGAACCCGTCCCCGATTGTCACAGACGACGGCTTGAACTCGATGGGTCGATTCGACGATTCCTTCTCGCAGCAACCGTACTTCTAAGGCTGGTGTTTGAGTGCGTTTTCCCCTTGTCATGCCTAAGACCTTAACACTGTAAGGGGACTCAAGAATTGCTGTTGGGGCACAGCCACGCTGATGCTGACTGACCGTCTAGAGGTTATAAAAAATTCCAAATTAAGCTACCACCAAAAACCAACAAAATAAGAATGCCAAATGTCCGTTTCAGACGTTTCAGAATGGGTTGGACTTGATAAGAGACAATCAAGCGATCGCGGGTCAAAATTTCTGGCGGCTTTGTCCAGGTTTGACCATCATACCAACCTGACTCCTCATAGAATATTGTCTCCTTTAATAGGCGATCGCGCACGTAAGACCAACCTAAATAGAGCCGCAACAACGTCAACGCCAAGAACACCCCAGCACCCGCCGCACCACACAGCATAAACTGTACGGTATAACGAGTTGGCGCAAAACTGGCAGATGCCAAGGGGCCTGCCACCATCCAGCTCACTCCCCAAACCCAAACTAGCTTCTTAATATAGTTTGGCAGATCCAGCGTTCCCCAGCGAAAGAACCAGGACTCTTGCAATTCCTGATACTCGTTGATTGGTTGCTGCTCAGTGGGAACTGGGCAGATAGAAACAGAAGATTCCATCATATTTCGTCACTGTTGGGGTTGGGATACCTGAAATTCAATCTGTTCCGCGTGACCCCAGAACGCTTCCAAATTATAAAACTCTCGCTCTTGAGGCAGCAAGATGTGGACAATCACCTCACCGTAGTCCTGAAGAATCCAGCTACTTTCAGCGACACCTTCAGTCCTGAGGGAGCGCCGTTCCCACTCCATCTCTACTTTGTGTTCAATGGCTTGAGAAATCGCCCGAACCTGTGCCTTAGAATAACCGGTCACAATCACAAAGAAGTCTGCCAAGTAGCTGACTTCAGCAACCCTGAGGATCACAATATCTCCGGCTTTACGGTCATCGGCGGCCTCAGCAATGGTCAAAGCCAGACCCTTGCTCATATCTTGTGCTTGAGTATTGGTAGACGCTAAGGTAGAAGGCATTTTCAATTGATCTCTCATTAAATCCTAAATTCCTTGTTCAAAATGAGATAAACCTGTATCAATGAGGACTAGAGACAAAAAAGATAAGGAGAAAAATGGGACAAGGGCTTCATCGTCTGACCTTTATCCTTGATCTTTTCCCCATTTCTACTTGCTGGGTTCGACACCTTGTTCAATCACAGTCATGCGTTCTTTTTAGAAATTGTTCTTTGATTTTCTTGGATCAAGTCTGAAGGCTGTGACCCATTTTTTTCACAGTTGTCTATCTCTAATCCCCATTGACGCTGTGCTTCTGAGGAAATGTGAAGTTTTCCTAACCCTGGCTCGGTTCGTTGGTCATGGCGTTGCGTCTGGTGGCGAGACAGACCCAGCGCCCAATTTCGAGTCAAAATCGTGCGTGGGTGAATCAAACAAGGGCTATCAAACAAAAATCGCAGCGAATACTCGCTGGTCAGGCAAATCGCTTTGTAAAGGTCTTGTTTGCTAACTTGCCGTAATTTTTCCAACTCCGGTGTCTGACCCCGGCTTGGTTCCAGACTATCTGCGAGAAACACAACACAGCTTAAAGGACTCATCGCCGGACGCCCTAAGGTGTGATGTGCGATGGCATCCAAAACTTCTTCATCTTGCATTCCAAATTGAGCTTGGGCGACAATCGCGCTAACATCGGCGTGCAATAGATGAGGTGTGGCTTCACAGATTGGGTCTATGGGTATCCCTTTATCCCTTGCCATCTGCAACAACACATTGGGCTTAAAGTATTTAGCCAGGTCGTGCATCAGTCCAGCTTGAGCCGCCTTTTCGACATCCAGATGATAATGCCGAGCTAGTTCAACGGACATCTGCTCTACGCCTAAAATATGCTGAAGCCGAGAAGCAGGAACGTTATCTGCTAACCAGGTTAAGACCTGATCACGCATCAAAAAAACTCCTAAAGGCAACGTCTTAAATCGGCGAATTGTATTCCAGCAAAGCGATCCAACTTAATCATCACGTCCTTAAAATCTAGTCTGGCGCAAATACAAGGTAGCGCTAGCTCTTTTACTGCCGCTTTCCTTACGCGCCGCCTTGCGGCAGATTCGCGCCATTTACGCCTTACCTAATCGCGCCCGGTACGCGAGCATTTTTTGCTGTCGAGTCACGGCTTACGCACTGACAGCCAGGAGAACATGTTCGTGCCCTCATTTTAGCTTAACGTTTCTGAACGGCAGCAAAAAGTTCTTCATACTGGTCGAGGGCTTGCTCCAAAGTGTAGTGAGCCAGAGCATATTGCCTACTTTTTTCCCCCAGCATTTTAATCTTTTCCGGTTGGTAATACAGCTCCAAAATGGCTGCGGCTAGGGCATCCGGGTCTTCGGGAGGAACAACCAGACCACCGCCACTGTGTTCAATGGCTTTGGCGGCTGTGCCATTAGCCGGAACAGACGCCACCACAGCGCAACCACTGGCTAGCAGCACTTGAATTTTAGACGGCATATTGAAGGAAATCACGTTATGCTTCTGCACCACTAATCCCACATCGGCGGCAGCTAGCATTTCGGGCAGTTTCTCACGGGGTTGAAGCGGTAGTAAGGTCACATTGTGAGCGCTACACCTATCACAGAATCCCTGCAATCGCTGCAAGGCTTGTTCTTCTCCGACAATCACAATTGCTAGGTTGGGAATATGATGTAGGCGACTGGCGGCTTCAATCACCGTTTCTAATCCTTGTGTGAGAGCGATGTTACCGGAGTAGAGGGCAACAAATTTATCCGTGAGTTGATGTTCAGTGCGGAAGGCGTTTTTGATTTTGGGCAAGGGATGAATAAAATTAACATCCACCCAATTGGGTATTTGTACAATTTTCCGGGCAGGAACGCCTTTACTCTTTAAATGTTCGACAAAATCTTCCGCAATCACACTAATCTTCGTGGCACTTCGGTAAGCAAACTGTTCTAAAAGTTCAAAAATCTGGATTAACTTGGGATTTTTGAGTAATCCTACGTTAACAGCCGCTTCGGGCAAAATGTCCTGAAGATTCAACACGATCGGTGTACGATGTATCCATCCTAAAAGTGCTGATGGAACGGACACGGGTAGGGGAGGCGCGGTGATAAAAATCACATCTGGACGCTTGCCTCTTAGAGCATGGATGAAGCTGGTAACAATAAAACTAACTTCCAGTAACAATCGATCCAGTAAAGTGGGTTTTGGACGAACCCAGACGTAGCTGCGTTGAACCGCAACACCATTCGTCAGTTCGGTCAGGTAAAGTTTACCTCGGTATCCTTCATAAATCCGGCGCTGAGGGTAGTTGGGCATTCCAGTCACGACACGAACTTGATGCCCGCGCTTGACCAACCCTTCTGCTAGCTCTGTCACTAGGGGGGCAATCCCAATTGGCTCTGGAAAATAGTTATAGGTATAAATCAGAATGCGCATGGTTTGAGGTTGCAATCTGGGTAGATACTTGCCGAGTTAGGGGGATTGTCCCTCCAGGCTAGCCTTAGCTTCAGTAAAGATGTTTAAAGATTCCTTGCCCAATCAAGAAGGCGAGGTGAACCTATCAAACGCCGGAATTCTTGATATTGGAGGTTATACGGTGATCCGTTGCCGCCTTGAGGCGCGTGTTGTAAAAATTAACCACTTGTTGGAGGCTCCCCGTGATTTAAAGTTAGAAACGCCAAGAGGGGGTGAGCCACTGTGTAAATCTTTCGCAAGCTCTTCTGTTCAGAATTCCCTCGTTTTTGACTCAAATGGCTGATCGTGATGCACTCCTGCGACGCTGAGCAAAAACGCTCAAGGCGATCGTCGATTCTTAATTCTCTGACCAAAGTGGTGATTATACTGATAAAAGACTGTATTGTCAACTTTTTGAGGCAGAGTCATTCATTGTCTTGTTCGGCACCAGTATAGTTGATAAGCTGATGTGCAGCTAAATTGCCATAGCGAAATTGTCATAAGGGGTGTGGGGTGTGGGGTGTGG
>DATNQL010000243.1:0-5181 GCA_036704025.1 Stenomitos sp. | reverse complement strand
GATACGTCGCCTGAATCGTCACCGGATTCGTCACGGTGCCAGCCGGAGGAATCAACCCACTGACCCCATCCCCAAAAATCAGGGTAGCAATTCCAGCCGCATTGCGCTGCACCATAAAGTGGCGATCGGCAGGGCTGCTATTTGCCAGGGTTTCTACCTCTTGCCAGTAGGTCAGCCCACCGGGTTCTGTCATTTTCACCTGAATTGACCCAACAATTACCTGGGGCTGTTGCAGCAAATAGCGTTGATTGGGCGCACCCGTTGATCGCGCGACGACTTCGTTCAGTTGACTTTGCCCCTGCACCACCAACAAGGGTGAGAAATAGCGTAAATTAGTCGCTGGATCGGGCGGAGTCAGTTGATTGTTGGCAATCTGTAACTCTTTGTCGGTTTCAAAGACGATTTGCTGACCCGTCGCCAGTGCCGTAAAAAACTGGGTGCGAGCGGGAATCACGATCGGGGTTGGTTCCGGGGCATTAAACCCAATTCGCAAGGTGGCGGTGGCGGGCGTGGGGGGACGTAATTCGTAGCCAATCAACCGCAATAACTGAGTCAAAGCTTCCGGGTCCTCGGAGGTGGCGGGTAACAGATTGCTGGCAATGCGGTTTTGGTAGTAGAGCGTAATGTCACAGGCGTAGGCAAATAGTTCGATCAACAAAACACCCAAATCGCTTTCGCTGAAGTCTGTCCATTCTGGTAGGCTCTCTTTTGCCAGTGCCAGCATGGCTTCGCGCATCGATTCGTAGTCGAGGTTGGTGTAGTCGATCTGAGGCGGTTTCACGGCAATCTCCTAAGGAATTTGCAATTCCAGGCGACGAACGACATCCTGGGGATCGGCAGTATATTCCACGACAATGCTGAGTTCACTTTCAAGGGTGCGAATGCGAATCGGGGCTGTGAGTTTGACCTCTGGCATGTAAATTCGTAGAGCCTGCTCAATTTCGTGTTTGATCAATGCTCCCAGGGTAGAACTGTTGGGGTCTTGCAGCCGATGATGCACTCCCCCGCCGTAGGTTCGCAGCATTACCCGTTCCCCCAAGCGAGTACTGAGCAGATGACGCACATTCTCTTCAATTTTGTCAAAGCCCTGCGATCGCCCAATTCCGCCATTCGTAATCCGAAAGGGAAAGGCAACGCCCATAAGGGAGGAGTGCGGTGCAGCATTCATTGAATTTTTCCTTTGAGCAATGTAGGGGCTGGAGTTGGAGGATTCCCCGGTTGGGGAAGCGCCGTTAGCGCAGTTTTGAGAGCTTGCTCGGCAGGCTGGGTGGGAGTCCAGTTAGTCAATGCTTGAGACACCCCCTTTTGCCAGGTTGAGAGCGATTGCAACCAGGCGTTTGTGTTGCTAATCCATTGCCAAAATGCTGGGTCTAGGCTGAAGTCAGAGGTGGTTTCGGCGTAGACCGTCGCAATCCGAAATACCGCCTGTCCCAGGGCACCAAAATTGGGATCGATATCGGGGCGATCGACATTTGCGCCTGCGATCGGTCGCATGGCTTCTTTAAATTCTGTTTTACAGGTTGTGTTATCGGTTCCTAAGGTCATATGGATTCCTCATGCCAGAACTTGTGTGTTAGTGGTAATTGTGATTGGCACAGGCGCACCCAGATTTCCAACTCCCTGATCACCAAGGCGGATCACTGGTAACGCACCGGGTCCTAATTTAACGAGGGAACCTTTCACTTCAACGATGCCTGCACCCGCATCTACAGAGGTTGTTGCCGCCGATAATTCAACTTTTGCACCCTGTCCGTTTTCAACTTTGGTGGTGGTGGTGGTGAGTTCTACTTTCGCTCCCGATTGGGTTTGTAGCTTCACTCCATTTGAGTCAAATGTGAGGCTATGGCTATTCACACCATCATTAATTTCAATTCCATCTTTATTTAGAGTAATTGTGTGACCATTCGTTGATTTAATTTGAATTTCTTCGTCTCCCGCCTTATCGTCAAACAAAATGAAATGACCAGAGGCAGTTTTAATCACTCGTTTTTGCGGCGGATTCACTTTTGCCTCTTCTGCCCATTCACCAGGAACGTACTGAATGCCTGTCCAGATTGGTAAACCAGAGTCTCCGCCTTCAAATTCGACCCAGACTTTTGCATCTACTTCGGGCACAAAGAAAAAGCCGTAGGGTAAGGCAGGGCGGGCTTCTACCAATTCATCCGGTGGAAAAATCGCGGGAACTGAGACTTTAAGTTGTCCCAGGTTCTGGCCGTCTCGATTATCTTTGACGATCCCTGTATATTTACCAAAGTATTGATCCGGCATGATTAAACCTACTCCATTAACGAACACAGCGAAAGTCCGTTTTATATCCTCCACTACTGTCAATTTTGTGAGTCACGTTAGAGACATACCATTCTCCGTTAAAGCGAGGATTGGCACCGACGATCGTGATCTTCGACTTTGCCCGCAACCAGATATTGCCAAAGGTGCTGCCGTTAGCCGTCATTCCCTGACGACGGGACTCCAGAGAGTCATTCGTGCTTTCCAGGTCAGTTCGGTCAGCCGCAACTGCACCAGACACGGCTCGACGGGCAGTGAGTTGCTTTTGCAGATCTTTTTTCAGGTCAACTCCCTGTTTGTAAAGCGTGCGAATTTTGCTGCGATCGCTCTCACTCGCCTGAGGCAGCTGGTCATCCAGCGACCATAGCACTTCTTCCGTTGGTTGCCGCTCCTGGCTTTGAATCCGGTTTCCCCGATGATCCACATCATTGATTTCCTTGAGGCGATCGATATAGCTGCTGTCAAAGCTTGGAGAAAAACTAACCAGGTTGCTAAAAGAACCATTGCGGTATTGCAGAATCAGTTGATCAGGGCGGCGCAACTGCACAATCCGGCGATCAGGAATAAAATACAGCACCTCCCTGCCCTGTTCGTCCAGTTCCACAAAGCATTTGGCATGGTAGCGTTTTGCCAGGTCTTGCAGAAATGCCAGATCGGTTTTGCCATCCTGGTTAATGGGATGGCTGCGAATCTCTGGATCGGGGTTGAGTTGGGCTTCCACACTGGCAAACCCGTAGGATCTAGCAACTTCCCGCACGATCGCCGTAACGGTTTGATTGCGCCAGACTTTCCGCTTCTCTTTCAGCCCCATCAGGATGGATTTATCTTCACCTTTCAGAGTCAGGGTGGGGATGCCATTCTGGGGATAGCTGAGTTCCACTTTGGTAATTAAGGCTCGCAGCATAAAGGCATGTTGATTGGGTTCTGCGTAGCCAATATCAACGGCGACATAACTGCCTTCAAACAAAGCATCGGCGTAGATCAGGCGTGGATCGGGAATCGTAAGCGTGACATTATCCGCCTGCCGATCGTCCTCTACCACCGTCACCGCACTGATCCACGGCGTAATATCCACACCGCTCCCAGCACCCTCCAGAGTGACGTTTTTACAACCCATTTTTACCTGGTAAAACGGTGTGCGTACCGGCATCAAAACCTCCTTGACCGAGTAATGCGGGTGGCGGTGCTGGGATTGGGTAGATTTAACCGATCGCCCGCTTTAATATCCAACGGGTAGACCACCGGATTGGCATCCAGAATGCGCCACCAGAGGCGGGCATCCCCATACAGGCGATGAGCCAGCAAATCAATGGTTTCGCCCTGCATGACTGAATGCTGGCGCTCGCTGGGGATAGAGAAAGGTGCGGTATTTGTTCAGCTCTGGCAGAATGCTGCCATTTTCATCGCGCTCGATGCGAACATCATTATCCACGGTGTCAGATGTTGTGCCATCAAACAGACCGTCAATCCGGACGGTGAAACTCAGGGTGCGATCGCCCCCCTGACTATACTGACGCACGGGCAACAACTGTCCGGGGGCGTTCAAGGTGGCGTAGCTGACTGCCCGTTTATCGCTCAGTTGATTGGGATTGTACTGAAATTCCACCAGCAATTCCGGGTTAAGACCCACGCTAACGAGAAATCCACGGGATGGGGTTTGTTGTTGCGGCATATTACATCTCCTTTACGCCGGAGCCGTTGGGCGGGCACCCATGCGAAAATCTTGTTCGGAGGATAGGCGACCGATTTTGGCTTGAATCTGACTAATAATTTCATCTGAGAGGAACTGGGCAGCATCGGCTTCCAGTTTTTCGGCATTGATGGTGACAGTGATAGTGCCAATATTGACAGATTGATCTGTGCCACCCGCACCAGGAGTTGCAAGGGGCATTCCACCCCGTCCAGCCCCTTGCAACGCTTGATTTTCTTCGACAGTCAGCACCCGTTCACCCGCATGGAGCAGAGCTAGTCCGGTTTCGGGCATCACTCCCCCTTCCTGGAAGGAGGGAAGTAGACTGCTGATCCCACCTAACCCAATACTGCCCAATCCTCCGAGGGAAGAGGCTGCTCTGGCGGCTGCCCCCACCACAGAGTTGAGTAAGCTCTCAATCCTTGCCAGGACAGCCGCAAGGGCGAGTAAGCCTGGTGTAGCCAGATCCAGGGCTGCGGCTAACCCAAACATAAACGCCGTTAGTCCGGCAAAAGCAAGTCCTACCAGCAAGAGTTCTCCTGGACTCAAACCCGCAAAGGTTGTCACCAGTTTCATCAGGCTGTCCAAGAGCAGGGCTAAATTGGGCAACGCATTCAACACATCCACGCTAAAGTTGTTCAGGGCAAAACTGAGTAGCCCCAGGAAAAGGACAATGCCCAGGAAGCCTAAGCCAATTTGGATGAGCTGATCGGTACTGAAGCCGGCGATCGCGTTAGCCAAGTTGACCAGACTATCGAATAACAGTCCCAGGTTGGGAATGGCTGCCAAAACCTCAGCATCAAATAACTTCAGGGCCAGTCCCAATAGGGCAATAAACGCTGCAATCCCTAAAAAGCTCAGTCCAATTTTGATTAATTGCTCTGTGCTAAAAGCGGCGATCGTTTTTGCTAAGTTGCTAATGCTATCCAGAAGTTGACCTAGTCCGGGAATCGCTTTAAGAACCTCAGCATCAAATAACCTTAGAGCCAGTCCCAATAGGGCAATAAACGCTGCAATGCCCAAAAAGCTCAGCCCAATTCTAATCAGTTGATCGGTACTGAATTTGACAATGGCATTGGCTAAGTTGATCAAGCTATCGAACAGGCTTCCCAAGCCAGGAATGGCTTTGAGAACCTCAGCATCAAATAACCTCAGAGCCAGTCCCAATAGGGCAATAAACGCTGCAATCCCTAAAAAGCTCAGTC
>DATNQL010000242.1:0-22213 GCA_036704025.1 Stenomitos sp. | reverse complement strand
TACAGCGCTCATTGCAACCGTAAATCACATTCACCCAAGCCGTAACCGTACTATCACGGCGAGGTTTGGTGATGTCTTCCACAATCTGAATCGGTTCTGTGGCGACAACTTGGTTACCCTCGAATACTTGTTCCAGCAAATCCTGGAGACGATTGGCATGTTGCGGCCCCATCACCAAATCGAGTTCTGGGACACGACGCAATAAAGATTCTCCCTCTTGCTGGGCAACACATCCAGCCACCACGAGGGTTAAATCAGCTTGTTCGTGCTTGCGCTTTGCCTGTCTTCCCAGGTAGGAATAAACCTTTTGCTCGGCGTTATCCCGAATGGTACAGGTGTTGTAAAGAACTAAATTAGCGTCGTTGGGGTCTTGGGACCACTCGAAGCCCATATCTTCTAGGATGCCAGCCATGCGCTCCGAGTCAGCTTTGTTCATCTGGCAGCCGAAGGTGGTGATGTGATAGCGACGGCGAGAAGTGGTCATGGATGGCTACAACTAATGAGTCGGAATGATCAGAACTGTATCTATAGTAACGGCGTGACTCGTATAGCGGAGATTCTCCACTGCATTCACGACACGGGTAATTGTATTACGAAATATTACGCACGTTGGGGATTATCCTGATTCACCCCCCTGGATCTGAAAAAAGCTTTAGAAATTCAGAGAGGAGATCTCCTAATGTGCAACTACGTGACCGGGTTTTTAGTGCAATCCCGTTCAGGGGTTTGGCGTGAAAACCCTACCTTTGTTATATATAGCCCCTTACTCAGCACTCTTACGGTTAGGTTTGAGGACGAGGATGACAATCGGGGCAGTGGACGTTAGATGGAAATACCACGAAGGGCGGTTGAAAGCCGCTGGTTTGTGAGGAGACTAAGACATTGGAACCGAGAATTAAACCATAACCTGGCTGCTTGAGCCAGGTTTTTTAGTTTTGGAGTGGGCGATTCGTAAAGTTGGGATATTGGGCATCAACTTGATGGGCTTTTTTGGCAATCCGGTTAAAGGAGGCATTAGCAGCCTGGAATTGTCTAAAAATCTTTTGTGGATCGGCGAGATGGGTTGTCGGTAGCTGTTGTCCCATTTCTTTGAAGACTAAACCCAGTGGCACATTGATTTCATCCTGGAGTTTGAGATAACGGGTGAACAGTGGACTATAAGCTGCAACGAACGAGCCAACCCCTCCTCGAATTTGTTCCCAACACAGGTAATACAGTCCCTTGTAGTCGTCAAGAAACGAACCCCCATAACATTTAACCACTGCTCCTTCGACGCGCTGAAGTTCTTGAGGTAAGAACGGATAGGCAACGTAAAAACCCGTGGCACAAACAATTAAATCAAATTCCTCACAACTGCCATCGAGAAATTCAACGTTCTCACCCTTAAGCCAACGCACACCAGGCTTGGGAATAATACGACCATGTTTGATGTAATAAGGCACCTCACTGTTGAGAGTTGGGTGTTTCTCGAAAATTCGATGGTTGGGTTTGGGTAAACCATAGTCCGAGTGCGTACCAAATGTCAGGCGTATGATCCAATACACCATTAAACGACCGAACCATGCTGGCAGCGGTGGCATCCATGATTTGCCCAAATCGGCAACCGGAACCCCAGCAAAGGTTTTAGGAATAAACCATACCGATTCGCGCATACTCAAAACACACTTGGCTCCTACCCGTGCCGCTTCTGCGGCGATATCACAAGCTGAGTTCCCGCCCCCAATCACCAAAACTCGTTTGCCACGCAACTGTTCGGGTCGTTTGTAATCTTTGGAATGAATAATCTCTCCGCTAAATTCTCCCTCGAATTTGGGAAAACGTTTGCACCAGTGATGCCCGTTGCACACTAATACCCCTTTATAGATTCGTTGTTCCCCATCAGTAAACGTGACTTCCCAGAGGTTATGTTCAATGGGTCGCACATCACTCACGGTACGATTGAGTTCAATAGGCTCTCGTAACTCAAAATGATCGGCAAAAGCATTCAGATAATCCCGCATGTTTTGAGCGCTGGGAAAGTCGGGATAATCCTCCGGCATGGGGAAATGAGTAAATTGGGTAATCTTGCGGGATGAAATAATATGGGCGGTTTCGTAGACGCCGTGATACCAATTACCGCCAATATCATCACTGGCATCAACCTGATCGTATGGAATACCAGCCGCTTTCAGGGCTTGAGCCATACCTAAGCCGACAAAACCCGCCCCAATAATTAAATGTTTCTGAGTCGTATCAAGCCTCTGTGGAGCTTGAAGAGAGTTACTGACGACCTGTACCACTTTTTACTCTCCTTGTGAATTCGTTGCTAATCCAGTCTAAAAATCCGGGAGCATATCGTTTGAAAAAGTGGATATTTTTAGCAACTGGATCGGGAAAGACGCGCAATTGATCGCGAATAATGCCTTGAATGGTTTGGCGCATAACGTTTGCTGGATCGGTTATCCAGTTTTCTGGTAAATCCGGGTTCCTCTGAGCAAATGTTCCATACCGTTTCGATTGTAGAATCGGGGTACGGCTAAAAAACGGATAAACGGCTGTCACCTTAACGTTGTAATCCTTAACTTCATCAAAAAGTCCTTCGCTAAATCCCCGTAACCCAAATTTGCTGGCGGCGTAATGAGTTAGCCCAGGTGGTGCCGCCCAGCCTGCGATCGATGAAATATTAACGATATGCCCCTTTTGACGAGCCATCATATCCGCCACAAATAAGGCGCTTAATCGCATCGGTGCCATTAAGTTCACCTGCATCAGTCGTTCCCATGGCTCGAACGGAACTTCGTTGATATGACCGATCACAGCGATCCCAGCATTGTTAATTAAAACATCCACAGGAAGGCCAAAGGCTTTGACTTGCTGATAAAGAGCTTCACACCCTTCACGGGTAGCCAAATCGGCAGTGAGGCAAGCGAGTACCTCACCCGTTGCCACTTCACTCCAAATAGCCTCAGCCTGTTGATGTAGAACAACTTTATCCAAATCTGTGAGGATTAATCGGCTACCCGCCATCAATAACTGTCGGGTGAGTTCCTGTCCGAAGCCACCGGTTGCACCCGTAATTAACACCACTGCTTCGCGTAGCTGGGTCATATCGCAATTTCCCTCTTAGCGCTTGGGTTAAATTTTAGGTGAACTGAGCATCCCCAGGAGTAGCAGTGACCACGGTACCTTAATATCGGGTACGAGCCATGGGTACTTTCTCAAGGTGGGCAAGCCAAAGGGAAGGAGAAAACGCAGAGAACGCAGTGATACGGGGCGATTGCCGTCTTTGTCTACCAACCCATAGTGCTGAGCCAGTTCAGCCACAATCTGTACCCGACCGGTGCGACGCATGACTGTTGAGTCTGCCGCCAATGCCGCAATTGCCCGTCCTGTCAGTAAGGGAGTTTCCCAGTTGTAGCCCTCCCTGATGGCTGAACTTTGGGAATCAGCCGCACTGCTGTCATCCATTTCAGCGGCAAAGCGGGTAATGAACTCTGTACCAACAATACCGGGCCAAATGGAGAGGGAAGCCACGTTATGCGGCTTGAGTTCAACCGCCATTTCAGCCGCTAAGCGATCGCAAGCGGCTTTGCCTGCACCATAGGGAACACCAAAAATGTAAGACATACCCCCCCATGAGGAGATGGTGCAAATCAGTCCTTGCTGATGCTGAGTCATCATGCGAGCGGCAAAAATACTCGCTACATAGTGGCTACGAAGACCCACATTATTGCAAGCATCCCAAAAACTGGGTTCACTGTCCCAGAAGGGTTTCCCATTTGCGTCTCCTAATGCCTGTACTCCTGAGTAAGCATTATTCACCAGCAAGTCAAGTTGTCCCTGTTCGTCTTGGATACGCTCAAACAGCAGACGTACTTGCTCGTCGTCACTGTGATCGACACAAATGGGAATGCATACACCACCGGCTTGTTCCACGGCTAATTGAGTCTCAATCAGACTCCCCGATATGCCATTTTCGCTATTAGAGCGATTCAGACGGCGACCTGTGATGTATACTGTTGCACCAGCTTCACCGAGTCCAATGGCAATTCCCTTACCCAGACCCCGCGTAGCACCTGTGACTAATGTCACTTTGCCTTCAAGGTGTTTCATGATCGCTGTCTCCGTCGCGGCTCAAGATGCACAAAAAACTCACAGATCCAAGCCTGCACCAGATCGCCACAGACTGGATGGTTGTGTTTTTCATAAAGCTCTTACATTAAACCTTAAAAATTAAAGCATTTGTAAACAACTACACCCATTTTCTTAACGCCACTCTATTGGCATCAATTGCCTACTCTTGAGGGGAAAATTATCGGGCAATTTTCTACAAAAATTACGCTTTAGACTCAACGCATCCTACTGATAGGTCTAAGGTTGCGACTGATTCGCGAGTCCAAATCAACGGCGGCAGGGCTGCGCTAACGTCTAATGATTTTTCTCAGCTATGCAACTTTCTTAGGAAAGATATTACTTTACTTAATAAAGTATACATAAAAAGAGACAATTGTCACATGAATGCAGGCCAGTTTTTTTAGTGTCAGGGTTAACCTTTCCTGAAAGCCAGCCATCGAATTACATGTTCTTTAATGAAGTCGATCAAGAACACTTGCAAAAGTGTTTCTCTCGCTGCGTTTTTTACTGAAACCGTCTTTGGAGGTCCGAATAAGGAATTAGATACTCCGACTAGGACATCCCAAAATGCAAACTTACAGCTCGATCCTGTTAGCAAGTCTGTTACTCACTGGCTTAGCCGCTAATTCTCCACAGTTCGGGTCTGAAGCTAGAAGGCCGCAGTCGTCGGATGTTGACGCACTGGCATTCACGGCAAAGCCTTTAAGCGCACAGAATGGTTGTCCCAATGGTGGACAAAGCCCGCTTCCCGGCTGTGGGCGTAGAGATAAAGATATGACTAAAAACAGCTAAATTGAGAGCTGATTGGATTTTTTTATGAATCCTATTTAAATTATACAGTTGAGTTCGGTAAGGATGCCTCAGCAAAATGGCTGAAATCCTTAAGAGAAATGGCTGATTTTTTAGTAGGACGGTTCAAGAATTTTTTTGATCTCCCCATCTCCCCATCTCCCCATCTCCCCATCTCCCCATCTCCCCGATCTACATATGGGTGAACGCAACTCCTATTCACTGATCGATTGCTCAGCTGACGCGCTTCTCAAGTTCATGATGCGATCTCCTGCCATCATTGGCTGCTTTCGATTGCCCTGTCAAACTAGATAACGAACTAACAAACCGCTTATGCAGGTTTCCACTTGCCATGAAAACTATGGGGAATAATGCTGGGTAATCCTAGGCGACAGACGGGTTCATCATCTAAGGCGTCGCCATCAAATATCCATACCTCACTGGTGTTAGAATTCCCGTCATACACCACCGTCAGTACCCAACCCTGGTTGTGATTCAAGGCATCAGCGGCATATAAAGGTTCAGAAGGATAGCGATTTTCTCCCATCTGTGCGATCGCCAAATGATCCGTTTTGGTGTTGAATCGAGCGATGGCACCAAACAACTCTTGACGAATATCCACCCCATCCCGATGTACGGCTAAATAGATATCAGGCGAGGCTTGTCCCACAAATTGCGGCGGTACCACAGGAAACTCACAGGCTCTGTCTAACAATTCCACCTGTTGTATGACTTTCCCCGTTTGAGGATTTAAACGCACCTGCCACAGCGTTCCCTTAACTTGTGTCTGGGTTTGACCGGTGGCTATTTCTTTTAAATACTGATTGGTTTGGAAGTTAGGATAGCGCACCAGATCGATCGCGATCATGCCATCCCTATCCACATAACCATTGCTAAAGTGCCACTGAAACCAAGGTTCAGCTTCCGTGCGACTGACCAACGTCAAGGTTTCGCGATCAAGGACAATAATCTGAGTGGGGCGTTCAGCGTGCCATTCCATCGCATCACTATAACTACTGAATCCGAACCCCGCTTTTAATAGATTTATCCGCACTGGGGGCACAAAAAAGATTAGGTACTGCCCTGCCAGCACAAAATCATGCAGGACGGACAAACCGTCTAGGGGCACAGAACTTTGTTGGATAATCTTGCCCGTCGGGTCACTTTTATAAACTTTTAGCGTGATATTCAGACCAACAGTCACACCAAAGTTAAAAATTTCGCCCGTCTTGGGGTCACACTTGGGATGAGCCGAAAACGGCGCTCCCTCATCTAATTGGCTTAAATCATCGATTCCTCTGGTTTCCAGCGTCTGAAGATCCAGAGCATGGGGATTTCCACCTTCCCAGAGGGCTAACAGTTTATCGGACAACGGCAACACGGAAGTATTGGCGGCATTCTTCACGGGCTTACCCCAGCGCTGCCAAATTTGTCCCGGTGCGGTCATGCCATAGTTAGGGTAAAGAAATTTCTCTTGTTGGCTTTCGTCTTGGTAGCCAGAGGTTTGCACGTAGCGATAAAGTCCTATCGCACCTGCATCGGTAAAATGCACGCCCAAGATGGCTCCATCCCCATCAAACCAATGTCCAACTCGTCTACCACCCCGCTCTAGTCGTCCGGGGCCGTTGCGGTAGAGTGAACCCCGTAAACCCTCTGGAATTTGACCAGAGAGCAGGGGCAGGGGGGTGGGGGGAAATTCTGGGGCAGGTTGGGCGATCGCATTCGCCCAAGCTCTACGGGTTAGGGGTTTAGGGGTTGTCTTCATTCGTGAACCAAACGAGCTGTTTTAAGGGTTTCTGACCCAATACACCATTCCAGTCAGAACTTTTTTTGAAATAGGGGGTGACACCCCCCACCCCTGCGGTGTTATATTGTGCTTAGTAGATGCACCCTGATAATCAAAAGAGTCACACAAGTGGCTCTTTTTCCTTTTCGCAAGCTCTGTGGCACAAGTCATACCCAATTTGTGTTCGATCAGCCTGCACTAGCTGTTTGAAGCTTTAGCAGTTTCTTGCGGCTTAGCAGAACCTTGAGTCCCCAACTGAATCAGTTCAATCTTATATCCATTCGGGTCTTCCACAAAAGCAATAACCGTTGAACCATGTTTCATCGGCCCTGGTTCGCGAACGACCTTGCCGCCTTTGAGTCTAATTTGGGCACAAGTTTCGTAAATATTATCCACACCAAGAGCAATGTGACCGTAAGCATTTCCTAAATCGTATTGATCTGTACCCCAGTTGTAGGTCAGTTCCAAGACGGTGTGGTCAGATTCATCGCCATAACCCACGAAAGCCAAAGTAAATTCGCCGCTCGGATAGTCTTTTTGGCGTAGTAGCTTCATCCCCAAAACATCGCAGTAAAACTTGAGAGATTCCTCAAGATTGCCGACCCGCAGCATCGTATGTAGCATTCGCATGGGCTTTTTCTCCTTAAGCGGATTCCTCTGTGTTTATTGTAAAAAGAGCTACGGTCTAACAACGCTCAGCCAATGCAGAGAAATCCCTACCCAAGAGTATGGGGTAACACGCTAGGGATCGGTAGACATCCTTAAAGTTGTCGTTTGACCCTCACTCAAAGGCGTATGCTGAACGCTGGAGTCGTCCGATTTTAGATTTTGGAGGAGAAACCCATCAATCAACCTGGGGAATTAAAACTCACTCTAATGAGCCATAATCAAAATCGGCAATCTAAAATCCTTACATTGCTAAAAGGAGATGTATGGAATACAAGCCAGAAACCGCAATTGAAGCGATCGATGCCAGAGAAATTTTAGACTCTCGTGGGCGTCCTACCGTAGAAGCCGAAGTGATGTTGCTGTCGGGCGCAAGGGGACTTGCCCAAGTTCCCAGTGGAGCCTCGACAGGAACCTTTGAAGCCCATGAACTGCGGGATGATGACTCCCATCGCTATGGCGGCAAAGGAGTTCTCTACGCAGTACGGAATATTAAGGAGAAAATTACGCCTGAGTTGTTGGGAATGGATGCGCTCGACCAAGCCTCCGTTGACCAAAAAATGATTGAGCGCGATGGTTCCCTTAACAAAAAGAACTTGGGAGCCAATGCGATCCTGGCTGTCTCGCTGGCAACGGCTAAGGCGGCGGCAGAGAATCTTGGGCTTCCACTCTATCGCTATCTAGGGGGACCCCTGGCGAATCTGCTGCCAGTCCCGTTGATGAACGTGATCAACGGTGGTGCTCATGCGGATAATAATGTGGATTTTCAAGAATTCATGATTGTGCCCGTGGGAGCACCGACCTTTCGGGACGCGCTGCGTTGGGGTGCTGAGGTGTTTGCCTCGTTGGCAAAAGTCCTGAAGGAGAAGAATTTACTCACCGGGGTTGGGGATGAAGGAGGCTTTGCGCCCAACCTGGAGTCGAATCAAGCGGCTTTAGAATTGCTGATTGCGGCAATTGAGAAGGCTGGGTATAAACCAGGGGAACAAGTCGCGTTAGCCATGGATGTGGCGGCGAGTGAGTTTTACAAAGAAGGTCAATATGTCTACGATGGGTCATCTCACTCACCCGAAGAGTTTATTGATTATCTAGCGAAGTTAGTCGGGCAATATCCCATTATTTCCATTGAAGATGGGTTGCACGAAGAAGATTGGGATCATTGGAAATTGCTGAGTCAGAAGTTAGGCCACATTCAGTTAGTGGGTGATGACCTGTTTGTGACGAACCCCATACGCCTGAAGAAAGGAATTGAGTTGGGTGCAGGTAACTCGATCTTAATTAAGCTTAATCAAATTGGCTCTTTGACTGAAACGTTAGAAACCATTGATTTAGCGACTCGTCGGGGCTACCGTTCTGTCATCAGCCACCGTTCTGGTGAAACCGAAGATACGACCATTGCCGATTTAGCGGTAGCGACTCGTGCAGGTCAAATCAAAACCGGCTCTTTATGTCGTAGTGAACGGGTTGCCAAATACAACCGACTGCTACGGATTGAAGATGAATTAGGCGATCGCGCCATTTATGCTGGAGCTGTAGGATTGGGTCCAATTTAGGGCTGAGAAAGATAGTCGTAGGGTGCGTTATTGAACGCACCTTCCTGTTAATTTCGGTAAGGCAGTCCCAATGAAAAAATTTCACAGCCATGAATGAAAATAGTCCTCCCTTACACCCTACACCCCACACCCTACACCCCACTTTCAAGTCAGACCCCCACGGGCGATTGCCCACAACGAAAAAATGAAAATAGTTCTCAGTCTCGACGGATTTGCGTCGTTTCAGCCTCTATTTTCAAGACAGAATTGATGTTTTGGCAGTACTGAAGCGCATTCTCATCGCTCAGAATCATCCAACCCAATGCCACAATTTAATCGTTTTGTCCTGACTACCACTGGCAATCATCTGTCCATCGGAACGGATCGCAACGCTAGAGACAGAGTCTAAATGCCCTGTGAGGGTGGCTATCTTCTTCCCTGTACTCACTTGCCAAAGCTGAATCGTCTGATCCCAACTGCCACTGACCAGAGTCTCTCCGTCGGGACTAAAGGTCAGAGCGACCACTGACCATGAGTGACCTGAAAGCTTGTAGAGTATTGTCCCAGTTTTCCAGTCCCACAAGATGATTGTGTTATCGTCACTGCCGGTTGCCAGGGTTTTGCCATCTGGACTAAAAACGATCGCCAACACAGCCCAAGCATGACCGTAGAGAGGGGTGGATGTTCCAGAAGTCAAGTTCCATAAGCGAACTGTGCGATCGCAACTGGCACTGCCCAGAATATGACCCGTCGGACTGAACGCCACAGCACTAACTTGTAATCGATGACCTGTCAGCGTCTTTTCTGCCACACCCGTCTGAACATTCCACAGCTTAATCGTCTGATCCCAACTGCCACTCGCTAACATCTGACCATCAGGGCTAAAGGCAACCGACTTTACCGCGTGGGAATGCCCAGACAAGGTATAAATTTCCTCACCCTGGCTCACATTCCACAATTTGACGGTTTGGTCATCACTCCCTGTCGCCAGTATTGTCCCATCAGGACTAAAAGCAACTGATTTGATACCTTGTAAATGTCCTGTCAGGGTAGAAATTACCTCTGTAGTGGCTAAATCCCATAACTGAATGGTTTTATCTGGGTTACCACTCGCCAAAAACTGACCCTCAGGGCTAATCGCTACTGAATTGACGGGTGAATGACGGGTAAGAGTTTGTTGGCATTGCCATAGGATCGGAGGAGGGCTGTGCGTTCCTACGGAGTCTTGCTGCCGGAATGGAGATGAACCAGATTGTTCCTGAGTATCTGCGATCGCTTGCATCACTTGCTCAACGGATTGAAAGCGTCGGGTCAGGGCATTTTGCAGCAGTTTATCTAAAATTTGTCCCAGGCGATCGCTCACATCCTGGGTTAAATAATCTCGCCACGCCCAGCAATCATTTACAACATCAAATAAATCAAAGGGAGGAATGCCAGTGAGCAAGTGAATACAACTGACCCCTAAGCTATAAAGATCACTGGCAAAAACGGCTTTTCCTCTGGCTTGTTCCGGTGCCACATATTCCGGACTGCCGATGCGAGTTCCTGCTTTCAGGGAGTTGATTCCTGTGATTAATTTGGCAGCACCAAAGTCAACCAGTACCAATTGACTCCCCCTAGCCTCGATGCTGTTGTGGCAAGGTAGACCTAACCCCCCCAGCCTCCTCATCCTCACTAAAGCTCCGGTCGCTCCGGCTTCCCTAGTAGGGAAGGGGGGAGAAAGACACCCCTCTCTTTGTAGGAGAGGGGTAGGGGGAGAGGTTCGGCGAATGATATTTTCTGGCTTAATATCGCGGTGAATGATTTGATGGTCGTGGATAAACTGGAGAACGGGCAATAAATCATCGAGAAGGTGCCATATCTGAGCTTCGCTGAATGTCCCTTCTTCCTCTACCACCTTCGCCAAGTTCATGCCATCAATAAACTCTTGCACTAAGTAGAGGTAATGATTTTCTTCAAAGTGTGCCTGTAAGGTGGGAATTTGGGGATGCTGGCCTAATTTGTCTAGTCGCTGTGCTTCTTGTTGAAAAAGAGCGCTCGCTGTTGTTGTCGCTTCAGGGGTAAGGTTCTTGGTGCACAACTGCTTCAGTACACAAGCCGTTTCAGTTTCATCTAGAGCGAGAAAGGTTCTGCTAAATCCACCTTCACCGATTAATTCTATGGCGCGGTAACGCTGTTGCACCCATAAATTAAAGCCGCATCCCTGACAAGATTTTTGGGGTTCAGGGTTTTGCGGCTTTGGACAATCAGGGTTTACACAGTAGCTCATCAAGAAGGATGGAGGATGTTGATATTGAATCGGTGAGTATCGGAATAAGCTGATGTGCAGCTAAATGGCCATAGCGAAATTGTCATAAGGGGTGTGGGGTGTGGGGTGTAGGGTGTGGAAATAGGCTTTCTTAAATGCGTCACAGCTTACTATTTTTTAACGCAGAGGGACACGGAGGAAGGCGCAGAGGAACGCAGAGTTTTTGGAGGACAATTTCTGTGCGTTCCGATGGCGGAGGATATTCAAGGACGTGGGGACGCGGAGAAATTCAATGTGCTACGTATGAATGCAACTGCGTATGAATCTTCGATTCAGTCGGGGTCTCAAACCCTTGGGACTTACGTCCCCGCGTCCCCGCGTCCCCGTGTCTTCTCGATGATACGACCGATCAGAATCTCTTGTTCTTCCATCCACTACTCGATAGGTGGAGCATTCTGCGACAATTGGTCGAAGAATGAATCGATCGCTATCTTGTGCGGGGGCAATGGGGGTGCCTTGGTGTCCTGAGTTTTAGGGGTTTGAGCGGCATGGGTTGATGGTGTGCTTTCTGGACGGGGAGACTGAGTTGGGGCAATCGCAATTATGGGTTCGGTTTCTAATTCAGCCGTCATCCTTTCCGTCACGGGTGGCACAGGAGGCTTGGACGGTGGCTTGCCATTGGATTTACTCGCTTGAGAACGAAGCATCATGCCCAACAAGCCATCGACTAAGCCAGCACCACTGCCATTGCCGCTAACGGCAACATCGGGGACAACGCGCACGTTGCGATCGCCGATAATCTGCATTAGCTGCAATGCGGTATAACCCTGTCCTCCCAAAGCATCCACACCCGCTTTGTAGGCTTCGGCTTTGGCATTACCCGTGACTCGAATCGCTTCTGCTTCCCCAGTGGATTCCTTCACCCTAGCATTGGCCTTGAGTTCCGCAATTTTAACTCCTTGTTCCGACTTCACCAAGTCTTGCTGAATATCTGCGATCGCGGTTTCTCTCACCAACTGTTGCCGCTGAGTTTGTGCCATCTGCTGCACTTCATACGTCTTGCGTTGTTCTTCCGCAATTTTGCGATCGGTTTGGGTGGTCATCAGTTCGGCGGGCGGTAAAATATCCCCAATGAGGGTATCGATCGCCCGAACATCATAGGCGCGAAGTGCGACTTTAATATACTCTGCCGCTTCCACTTGCCGTTCGGAACGGGCGGTGAGAAAGTCGAGTACCGTATAGGCTTGAGCGGAATTGCGGAAGTAGTTGCCCACTGTTGGCTGCAACACATGATCGACCAGATTTTGCATCGCCCCTACACGAGAAATCACCTTGGGTGCATCTAAAGCCCCGACATGGATAATTTGAGCCACTTCCAAATCAAAGGCGAAGCCATCCTTAGAACGCACCGTGAGAGAGGAGAGTTTCGAGTCGTAGCTGTGCCGTTCGGTTCGACCAGACCAATTGAGCACAATATTAGTTGTGGGCACTAACTCAACTTTGAGAATACGGGTATTGAGGGGATGTTTGCCAGGATAAAGCGGAGTGACCCACACGCCTTTATGCCCCGGTTCGACTAAATTGCCATGAGTAAATGATGCCCCACTGACATCTTCTTGGGCTTTGCCCACATAGGAAATCACTACACCCACATAGCCGATGGGAATTTCCGTCATCGCGACTTGTTCCACCCCGACAAACCAAGGGTTCAAGTTCCAAGAACCCGATAAGAGAACTTGTTCTTGTAAACCGCGTCGCCCACCCCCACTGATAAATTTTTGAGCATTCTGGTAGTTATCGTGATCGGGGATCAGGGGACCGGCGATTTCTCCTTCTTCAATGGGGATACCATCTAAGGTTGTGACTATACCCACTTTGTCTGGAGCAATACTATACAACCGCAATTGTTCAGGCTTCATGCCATGATGATTCGCATTGGCGGCAGTAATCACGGTAAATAAAGCCGTATTAATCCGGTAGGTACCTGCGGTGAGGATACCTAACTGACGGCCTTTTTCTCCACCCCCTTTGAGAAATTTTCGCGCATCTTGGAAATTATCGCAGGCGATGACTTTGCCGAGAATGCGTTGCGGCGGGATGGATGCGCCATCGGCAGCTACCACGAGCGCAATTTCCCCTTGGGGGACAATGGTCAATGATTCTCTGCGAACGTTATATTGCCAAGGCCAATAAAACCAGTGCCAACCGGGGGGAAGGGTATCGGATTGATATCCCGCTTCACCGTCCAAGGCAATCAGACGACCGGGCGGGAGTTTGCGACCGGAGGGGTCAAATTTTTTCACCACAATGCCAACTTCCCGTTCGCCAATCACCACCAGTCCACCGAAGAACAGTGGCACAACGATAATCAGACCCCCCAAAATTATGATGGGGATGAGTCCTCCCATATCCAACAACTGCATGGCCTGATAGTGGCTGTTACGGGTTTGCACTTGGGCAAGAGTTGATGGAGTAGAATTGAGCCGCGCAGAGGCCAAAACTTTTGCCGATTGAGGATTGAGGTTGGTGCTAACCCCTATTGGTGTGGGTTGAGTTGCTGTTACGGTTAAGGGAGCTGTGGCAGAATTGACTGGAGTGAGGGAGGGTTTAAAACCTGTTCCGAGTGAAGCGAATGTGACCGTTGCCAAGGCGGAAGCCGCTATATGCTTCAGCACAGGCTTGGTGATGATAGATTTGAGCTGCGATTGAGCCGCCGGCGTGTGGAGCAATCGCCGAAGATGCATGAACAAAGCGGAGCGTAAATCAGCTTGAGGATTTTTCATTATTCCCTCCTAAAGGAGGAATGTAGTAGGGTGTTGAGCCAATCCAAGTCATCAGTCCTTCAGAGGGCTTAGATGATTACCACAGTCAGCCAGAGCTCCATTCCAGGCACCTCCTCAATTTGTGATGAAAGTTTATATTGACTCTGAGTTGTATAGAACCCAGGCTAGAGGCAGAAATACCTTGTCCTTAAGGGCGACTAGGTTCCCTTTCTGGGAGAACCGCCCTATTCTTGCTGACCCGATCACGTTACATGTTGTAATGTACACAAGAGGCTCTGGCACAGGGAAACTTGACAAATGTAAAAATTAGGCTGAAAGATTTAAAATTTTTTAGGTAAGTTCTCTTTGCTGAACCCCGTGAAAAATGACTTGCAAGTAATTTCCAATTTCTTCGGCTTGCCATCTCAGAACTTTCACTCTCCAGTTAGGGTAGAAGCCTTCCGGTTATTTTAAAAATGTTAATAACTCAAGGTTTGAATAGGGCAAATCAACGCAAAGATTGAATTAGACTTTTGCTAATGCATCAGATTTGAAATTCTATTTGAGAACATGACATTTGAAGTGACTGCACCCAAAATTGTGAAAGCTAAAATCTTAATTGTTGAAGACGAAAGTATCGTTGCTTTTAATATTCAAGATCGATTGGAAAGACTAGGTTATACGGTAACAGGCGTGAGTTCTTCGGGAGAATCTGCGGTACAAAAAGTAGAAGAAACACGCCCTAATTTAGTCTTAATGGATATTAAACTGAGAGGCATTATTGATGGTATTCAAGCCGCTGAACAAATACGTAAGCAATTCCAAATTCCTGTCGTCTATTTAACGGCTTACACCGATGAAGAAACTCTCGATCGTGCCAAATTCACAGAACCCTACGGCTATATTCTTAAGCCTTTTGAAGCCAGAGATTTAGGGACAACCATTGAGATGGCTCTCTACAAACATCAAATAGAGCAGCAGCTTCGAGAAAGGGAGCAGTGGTTGGCAACAACACTTCAAAGTATTGGAGATGCCGTGATTACAACTGATGCACAGGGTTTAATCACGTTTATGAATCCGGTTGCCGAAACCCTTACTCGTTGGAATTCCAAAGAAGTGCTGGGGCATGATTTGAGTGAAATTTTCCATGCCATCAATGAAAAAACGCGAGAGGTGATTGAGAATCCGATCAAATTAGTCCTCCAAGAAGGAGTTACTGTCGGTTTAGAAAACCATACCCTCCTGATTACCAAAGATGGAATCGAAATTCCAATTGATGATAGTGCTGCGCCCATAAAAAATGAGGCAGGTAAAATTATTGGGGCTGTATTGGTTTTTCATGACATTACTGAACAACAGCAAATTCAATCTTTCTTAGAAAAGACGAATGAAGAACTTGAAGTTAGAGTGACAGAGAGTATTACTCGATTAAAAGAAACGAATGAGCAACTGAGACAAGAAATTACTCGACGCCAGATCTTAGAACAAGAATTGCGATTGGCTCTCGAAAAAGAGCGAGAACTCAATGAATTAAAGTCTCGCATTATCTCGACGGTTTCACACGAGTACCGTACTCCCCTCACAACCATTCTATCTTCGGCCGATCTACTAGAACACTACGAATCGCGGTTAACACCCGATAAAAAAAAGAACCATTTTCAACGCATTCAATATTCTGTGAAATACTTGACCAAATTGGTTGAAGATATGTTAATTGTCAACCAAGCCGAAATGGGAACTCTAGAGTTTAAACCGACTTTTCTGAATGTTGAACAGATCGCTCGTGACAAGGTCAATGAATGCCAGGTGTATCCAGCTAATCCACATCCAATTCTGTTTGAATGCCAAGGAATTTGTTCTAACGTATTTTTAGATGAAAAACTGATCCAATTAATCCTTAGCAACCTGCTTTCTAATGCGATTAAGTTTTCTCCGGATCGAAACCCAATTCGGTTGGAGTTAAGTTGCGAACCCAGCCAAGTGGTTTTTCGCCTATCAGACCAAGGGATTGGCATTCTCCCAACCGAAAAACCTTGGTTATTTAACCCTTTCTTTCGCGGCAGTAACATCGGTGTTACCCCTGGAGTGGGTCTAGGATTAGTCATTGTTAAGGAATGTGTGGACTTGCATGGAGGCAAGATTCTGGTAGAGAGTGAAGTAGGGCAAGGAACGACTTTTACTGTAACCCTTCCTATACAACAGCCTTCTCAGGATTGATTTCTCATCTCTTTCAATCGCCTCCTGTAAGGCTAATTACTCAACACCAGGTTATCGCGATGCACCACCGTTTCAGCACTCCCATAACCTAAAATCGTGGGAATATCCTCTGATTTGCGCCCTCGAATCTTCTGAAGTTCGGTGCTGCTGTAGTTAACTAGCCCTCTCGCAATTTCTACGCCACTGCCATCGCATAGCTGTACCGCTTCCGAAGCGTGAAACTCCCCCTCAATGCTGGTAATCCCAGCCGCTAACAATGATTTCCCCGCCTGACAAATAGCCGCTACAGCTCCCTGATCCAGATACAGCTTACCCACAGGGACTAAACTGTGAGCAATCCAACGCTTACGAGCACTTTCAGTCCGAGGTTGGGCTTCAAACTGGGTACCGAGGGGTTCTCCTTGTAATATTTTTTCGATCGATTCAGGGTATCGTCCTTCTGTGATCACAGTCCTCACACCCGCATTGGTGGCAATCCGCGCCGCTGAAATTTTAGTTACCATGCCACCTGTCCCCCACTGGGAGCCGGATGCGCCGGTTTGGATCTGAAGTTCGGCTAACTGCTCCATGCTGTTTACCAGGGTAATTGGCTGAGCATCAGGTACCTGACGCGGATCGGCGGAGTACAGTCGGTCTACATCGGTGAGCAAAAACAACCAATCGGCTTCAATGAGACTAGCGACAAGGGCACTCAGGGTATCGTTATCTCCGAACTTCAGTTCCTCAACCGCAACGGTGTCATTTTCATTCACAATCGGGATTACCCCTAACTGGAGCAGTTCCCGAAATGTCCCATAGGCATTGACGTAGCAACTCCGCTGGATGAAGTCACGGCGGCTGAGGAGGATTTGTGCAATTGGTTGTTGCAAGCTGGTAAAGAAATCGTCGTAAATTCGCATTAAGCGTCCCTGTCCGACGGCTGCCACGGCTTGTTTGAGCGCCATTGTCTGAGGACGCGATTTTAACCCCAACCGCGCACAACCCACACCCACAGCTCCAGAGGTTACGAGAACAATACCATGACCTGAGGAGCGCAAATGAGTGAGAGTTTCTACTAGCTTGGCAATGGTCGAGAGTGCTAGCTGACCGGTTTGTGGTTGGGTAAGGCTGGAGGTACCAACTTTAACAACAATCGTTTGGGACATGAGGCGATGTTGAAGGTTGAAGATTTGAATGTGAGAAGGTAAGACAAATAACTTTATAACTTGCTCAGGTACAACTTGCTAACGCCCAACTCCTAATTCTCATGTGGGGACAAGATTTGTCACATTGGCTTTGCTATAAATCTCCCCTAGCAGGGCTTTTAAAATTTAACCTTCACAAGGCTAAGCTGATGTGCAGCTAAATTGCCATAGCGAAATTGTCATAAGGGGTGTGGGGTGTGGGGTGTAGGGTGTGGAAATAGGCTTTCTTAAATGCGTCACAGCTTATAATCGACCACTCATTGACACAGACAACAATATAGAGCGCCCGACTTATATCAGTTTTAAGCCGGACACTCTACACATTTATTCGGGTTTTAATATGTTTAGGGTCTTTATATATATTGGCTGACCCCATTTGAACTAATGTAAATATCTCATGACTTCCTGAGAGTTTTTATTATCGTAATGTTTTCTTTATATTTCGGATTTTCTTGATTCGTCATGTTTCTTTAAGTTTTGTTGCTGAGCTGAGAGTGAAACCCCTAAGGCTTGTGTCAGCCAAACTTCAAAGTCACGAGTGGGATAGGAAGGCGCAGTGATACTGGGATCTACCATCGGTTCAACCAGAATCGTGAACATGCCTAGACGATTGCCGGCGAGAACGTCCGTGAACAAGCGATCGCCCACCATGGCAACTTGCTCTACGGGGAGATTCATGGCTGTTGCGGCTTTTTTTAGCTTTCGCCGCGAGGGTTTACTAGCTGCCAAGATGTAAGGCAAATCCAGGGAATGAGCAATACGGCGAATCCGACTCTCGCTGAGATTGTTACTGACGAGCCACAGAGACACCACTTGTCGGATTTGCTCCACCCACGCTCTGAGTTCCGCAGACGCCTGTTTAGAGCTTAGAGGGACTAATGTTTCATCCACATCCAGAACTAAACCTCTAATGTGATAATTTTGTAAAATTTCTGGAGTTAGACCTAGGATAGGACCACCGAGAATTAAATTGGGTTGTAAGTAAGATAGCCAAGACATGAAGATTGATTAAATTCTTACGATTGGAGACACAATTGAGAGATGTGAAACGTGGAATCGGGTTGAGGGATGAGCTTGTCTTATTTAAATTGCTGAAACCCCGGAATGGCAAGGCTTTTAAATTCTAAAATTTTCGTATGCCCCAGGGTGTGGGGCATGTTGATATGAGGAAATGCCAATCCTCTCCGAGTGGGCACTCCAGCGCTCACTACCAACATACTCTTCTCCAGAGTAAGCAACTGGATATTCGAGGACTCACAAGCCGGGGAAATGGGCGATTCACTCCGTGTCCGTCAGCAACCATTAAGAAGCGGGTTTTTGCTGAGAGTTGATTTGCTTGCGAATGGCAGATGTCGCGGCTTGATGTTCGGCTAGGGTTTTACTAAAAACGTGGGAGCCATCATACCGGGCAACGAAGAAAAGATACTCGGTTTTTTCGGGATAAAGAGCGGCTTTTAAGCTCTCTACACCCGGACTCGCAATCGGTGTTGGGGGGAGTCCAGGGTTGAGATAGGTGTTATAGGGAGAAGGGGTTTTCACCTGGGCAAAGGTTAGGGGTTGCTCCTTGGTTTGTCGAATGCCTAACCCATACTCAACCGTTGGATCGGTTTCGAGTTTCATCCCTTTTTGTAAACGGCTGGTAAAAACGCCAGCAATGCGCGGGCGTTCGGTAGCAATTACCGCCTCTTTTTCCACAATGCTGGCTAAGGTAACCCACTGAAACAGGCTAAGTTTAGTTTGATTTCGTCCCTGTTGATACAAAGGTAGTGCCACCTGCTCAAAGCGGCTGAGCATTTGTTGGATCACTTGTGGGGCAGACATGCGATCGCTCGGCAACTGATAGGTGTCTGGGTACAAAAAGCCTTCCAGATGGGGCAAGTTATCGGGTAACCAGGGGTACTTATCCTTGGGAATTTGGCTGGCGGCATTGAGAAAGTCTTGCGCTTTGAAATATCCTAAGGATTCAAAGTAAGTCGCCATCTGCTGAAGCGACCAACCTTCGGGAATGGTGAACTCGATTTGCATCACCTCACCTGCCCAAATTTTGTCGGCGATCGCCGTTAAGGGTTGTGTGGGTGATAGTTTGTAAGTCCCGGCTTTAAAGCCCCCCTGATTATCCTGAAACCTGAGCCAATACGTCCACAGTTTCCACGCTTGGTAAGAACGAATCAAACCAGCCGCCTCCAAATCTTTGCCAATCTTCTGAGCCGCGGTTCCTGGGGGAATCTGAATTTGTACGGCTTTATCCTCCCCGGCACTTGAGGATGGAGTAATCACAGGGGACTGCGCCCAGCTCCACCACTCCCACCCCTGCCATGCACCCACTAAGAGGACTGCTGGCAGGAGAGCCAGATAAAATAACCATTTGGATATGCTACTGACCGCTTTCATAACCTGGTGCCGTAAATAATTACTTTCCCCTGATAGGTTTTAGCGTCCTGGGAGAAGCGTTGCTCTATTCGAGCTCATCAAAGAGCAATTCTTCTAGCAAGGGCTGCACTTTTTTGAACTCTTCTGGGGAAAGCAATACCGGTTGACCCGTTTTGTCCCGTTGTGCAAAAAATAGCAGGGGATCGAGGGGAGTGTAAATTCCATACTCCTGTTCTTCATGATAGAAGCTTGCCAGATATTGGAATTGTTCTGGCTCTAATTCGACCTCGTCTTCTTCTATTTCTATGGTGAGAATCTCCTCCTCATCCACAGCAGGCAGTTCACCTTCAACCGTGAGAGTATAGGCGGTGCGCTTGAGCGTCAGATTTTGTTCAGCCAGAACGGCTTGGGCATCCGAGAAGATCAGATCAATCTCAGCGTCGTCTTCAATGAGAGTGGCGTCTGCTTCTTCTTCATCTTCGGTTTCATCCCATGCCACAATCTCCACGGGTGAGTCCACCGGTAGGAGGAGAAGGTATTCACTACCCTCGACTTCAAGGGAATGCTCAATATAACAATTGAGCGATCGTCCAGCTTCATCCGTTAATGTAACGCTAGGGTTACCGGATGACCCATTCTCTTGGGGAAATTCAGATGAGAACATGGCAGATAGGCTGCTATATAGGCTCGAAAGGGGTGGGAAAAGCGCCAACCTCCGTTGTAACAAGACGCTGGGGAGCCGGTCGCAACCATCAGGATATCATGATGCATGAGCCTGAAGTTGAGAAATGAATAATGGGTCATAGGTAATCGGTAATGGGTAATCGGTAGCTCATTGACAAACCAGAACTTTGGCTTCGTAGCCTCCGATATCAATCCGGATGCCTTCTTCCCCGGCTTCTACGTCGTAGTTACTGATCCACTCGTGCCAAGTTCCAGCTTCTGGGAAATTAGGGACATGGTACTGATTCAGAGCAGTATCAGAGAAATTGGTAATCACAACAACACGAGAACTGGCATCACTGCCACGAACGTAAGCTAGCACTTTAGCCTCTGGATTTTCATAGAAAAACTCAATATGGTTCCCTTGAAGCGCTGGATGTTGTTTGCGTAGAGCAATGAGTTTTTTGTAATACTCGAATAAATCTCGATTCCAGTCTCTTTCCAACAACGGCCATGCAATTTTTTTCGGCTGAGTCACCTTTTCGCTTTTGCGCTTATGCTCACCGAATTCTTCTCCCATCCACAGCATTGGCACTCCCATTGCCGTCATTAATAAGACAGCGCCTAACTTGGCTCGCCTAAAGGCGGCTTCGTCAAAGATTCCCCGCTCACCTAATTCTCTCAACAGATGTTCGCGATCGTGCGTTGCCAAATAATTGATGACATTCGTAGTAGATTCATAACCCTGCTGCCTGGGGTCTAAAACCTCTTTAAGCTTCTCTAACTCAAACGTTTCACCACAAACATGAGGAATTACAAAGTAGTGAAAACTTTCATGCCAACAGGCATCTAATGGCCCTTCAGGAGTGGTAATTGCACTGGTATCCGGAATGTTTTCGGCAATATTATAAAATGGCTTAGGTGCAGCATTTTTCTTGGCTTGTTTGGCTAACCAATCCAGGAATTCATCATTCGCTAATTGGCGCACTGCATCAAAGCGAATTCCATCAATGTGATACTCCTGAACCCAGTAACGCACGACATCTCCAACAAATTTCCAGGCGGGTTTGACATCTAACGTTTCGTCATAGTTGTTGTAGTTAAACTCTGGCCCCCAGTAATTTGCCGGGTCTTCTGGATAGTGCCTGTGTTCGTAGTACCAATAATTACGATCAATCAGCATTAATGGGCATTCTTCATCCGTATGGTTATAAATTCCATCTAGAAAAACGCGAATTCCCCTGCCATGGCACTCATCAATCAACCGCTTTAAATCTTCTGTTGAACCATAACTGGATTCGGTGGCAAAATAGTGACATACTTTATAGCCCCAACTATAATTCCCTGGATACTCATTAACCGGCATCAACTCGATCGCATTAATCCCCAGTTCACACAAATAATCTAACTTGGCGATCGCATCTACATATTTTCCCCGTTTGTTAGGGTCATCCTCACCGCCGGAAAAATCGGCAACGTGCATTTCATAAATGACTATTTCCTGATTATCGGGTAACAGGGTATCGTCATGTTGCCAAACATAGGTATCAACGATTCGTTGACCATCTTTGATTCGCACGATACCCATTTTTTGGGTTTCATCAACGTCTGTCGCATAGGGGTCGATGACTTCTATCCATTGAGTCGGTTCAAAAGTGGGGCTTTTGGTTTGAACTCTAAATTTATATTGATAGACGCCGTCTTCTAGCTCAACCTGAGTTCGGAAATACCCATCCTTCCCTTTTTGCATCGATATCTCTTTACCGTCCGAAAAAGAACCGAATAGGGCAGCTCCCTGGTTACGAGGAGCAAATAATTGAAATTCAATTGAGCTAGTCATTAAACTGCCTTTTTTAAGGAAAATTTCTTATTAACTAATAATG
>DATNQL010000241.1:0-5758 GCA_036704025.1 Stenomitos sp. | reverse complement strand
CCTCTCTCCAAACCTCTCTCCTACGAGGAGAGAGGCTTTGATTCTTACTCCCCTTCCCTCGTAGGGACCGGAGCTTTAGTGAGGAGGTTGGGGGTTAGGTTATTATGATGTACCTCACATAACGGAGAAACGCTATATTATTGATGACCCTGAGGTGATGGCGACTCAGCTACAGAGTTTCCTGGAGTATCCGGCAATTAATCTCATCCTAGATATGATTGTTTATTGATTTGTCTCTGCATCTTGTGAATCTTTAAAAAAGTTTGATGAGAGAATAACACTAACGGCATAACTAAGCTGAATCAAGGGATACTTCTTAAGAAGTAGGGAAGATTTATCGATCAAAACGCCGATTTGTAGTAAAATCCGCCTTCGGGATTTGCTGAACTTAAAATGAATCAGAACAAAGCAATCGCACCACTCAAGCAGGCTATGCTCTATGCTCAAACGTTAGGGGAGATGTATGCCTTGATGGAAGATTACTCCTATCAGGAGTTTATGCAAACCTATCACCAGTTACAGCCACAGGAACAAGTCAAAATGAATGTGATTTGCGATCGCGATAATCACAGTCAATTAGCCGCTATCAACAGCGCCTTAGTCAACTCTGGCAAAATTAACCCACAAGTTGGGACTCGTGCAAGAAGGGAGAAGTCAGAAGGCAGGAGGCAGCAGGCAAGAAAATTTGTACAGTAAGCTTTTTAACCTTTTTCAACTGGATCGTTATTTATTCCACGCTGCACGAGGAAAGTGGGGGAGTAGGACGGCAGTAAGGCGTGAGGATGGGAGCAACGTTAATCATGATGGGTCACAGGAAAAACCTTGTTTTGGTATGATGGTCAGCTCATTCGTGGCAGTAGGCTGGAACTCGCGATTGATCACCCTGGCTTACTTTATGGAGCCACTGTTTTTACCACACTGCGTGTTTATCAGCAGTCGTTGCATCATCCCCTAACCCATTGGAGCCGTCATTGCGATCGCCTCATGTCCAGCTTGCAAACGTTTGGCTGGCAACAACCGGACTGGGAGCGGTTACGCTTTGGGGCAGAGCAATGCACTCCATCCTATCCGGTGCTTAGAATCACCATTTTCCCGGATGGGCGGGAGTGGATCACCGGGCGTTCTCTCCCCTCTGACTTAACACAACGCCAACAGCAAGGGATTACCGCATGGCTTGCCAATGCCCCTGAATATCAGCGAACCCTCGCGGCTTACAAAACCGGGAACTATCTCTCAGCTTGGCTGGCTGGGCAAGCCGCACGGCAGCAGGGGGCGTCTGAGGCCGTTTTAGTGGATACTACGGGGCGCTGGTTGGAGACGAGTACGGGCAATCTTTGGGGCTGGCAAGAAGGCTGCTGGTGGACGCCACCCTTAGAAGCCGGTATTTTGCCGGGAGTCGTGCGATCGCAACTCATTCACTGGCTTCAGGCACAGGATTATCCGGTTCAAGAAGTACCTTGGGATAGGGAACGGGTGTTGAACTTTGAAGCGATCGCCTACACCAATAGTGTTGTAGAAGTCATTCCCATCCATACTGTCCTGGCTTCCTCCCAGTCTCTCACCTACGACGCTTTTCACCCGGCACTGGAGCGATTGCGGAGTTTGTGGCGACAATACCACGCCGATCTATCCTAGGGATGAAGACAGTACTATTCACGGAACTCGAAACCTTATTTCTCTCACAATCTGGAGTCGGACATATTACCATAAAGAAGGCCATTAGGAGAGGAAAAAGCAATTTTGCATACAATTTTGCCAACTAATCCTGAGAGACGTTAACATTAGTTAATATTAAGAAACCCATTCGACGTTCCGACATCCTAAGCCTTAGGAGGAAACTAAGTAGTGAATAAGAAGTGGAGAAACGCAGGGCTATACGCGCTATTAGCAATCGTAGTTATTGCCTTAGGGACAGCATTTTTAGATAAACCCTCCCAAAGCCGGGAGACTTGGAAGTACAGCAAGCTGATACAGGAAGTTCAAGACGGCAAAATTGAGACCGTTAAACTCAGTGCCGATCGCACCCGCGCACTCGTCACCGCTCAAGATGGCAAGCAAGTTTTGGTCAACTTGCCCAATGACCCTCAGCTCATCAGTATCCTCGCTGAAAAAGTTGACGACATATCAGTTCTGCCCCAAAGCGATGAGAGCTTTTGGTTTAGAGCTTTAAGCAGCCTCTTCTTCCCTGTCCTCCTGCTTGTGGGATTGTTTTTCTTGCTGCGCCGCGCCCAGAATGGCCCTGGTTCTCAGGCGATGAACTTTGGTAAATCCAGAGCCAGAGTGCAGATGGAGCCTCAAACTCAAGTGACCTTTGGCGATGTCGCTGGGATTGACCAAGCCAAGCTGGAACTCAATGAAGTCGTTGACTTCCTCAAAAATGCTGATCGCTTCACGGCTGTTGGGGCCAAGATTCCCAAAGGTGTGCTGTTGGTTGGTCCTCCGGGAACAGGTAAAACTCTCCTCGCTCGTGCGGTTGCAGGTGAAGCGGGCGTGCCCTTCTTCTCCATCTCTGGTTCTGAGTTTGTCGAGATGTTTGTCGGCGTCGGTGCCTCCCGTGTGCGTGACTTGTTTGAACAAGCGAAAACGAATGCGCCTTGTATCGTGTTCATCGATGAAATTGACGCCGTAGGTCGTCAACGGGGTGCGGGTTTAGGCGGCGGTAACGATGAACGGGAGCAAACCCTCAACCAGTTGCTCACGGAGATGGATGGTTTCGAGGGCAATACCGGCATTATTATTATTGCGGCTACAAACCGCCCAGATGTTTTGGATGCCGCTCTTTTGCGTCCCGGTCGATTTGACCGTCAGGTGGTTGTCGATCGCCCGGACTATGCGGGACGTTTGGAAATTCTCCGAGTTCATGCTCGCGGTAAGACACTGGCGAAGGATGTGGACTTAGAGAAAATTGCTCGTCGGACTCCTGGTTTCACCGGTGCGGATTTGTCCAACCTGTTGAACGAAGCCGCCATTTTAGCCGCACGTCGCAACCTCACCGAAATCTCAATGGATGAGGTGAATGATGCGATCGATCGCGTGTTGGCAGGACCAGAGAAGAAAGACCGTGTAATGAGCGAGAAGCGCAAGACGCTGGTTGCTTACCATGAAGCCGGTCACGCTTTAGTGGGTGCCTTGATGCCCGATTACGACCCTGTGCAGAAGATTAGTATTATCCCTCGTGGTCGTGCTGGTGGTTTAACTTGGTTCACACCCAGTGAAGACCGGATGGATACGGGTTTATATTCCCGCTCTTACCTGCAAAACCAAATGGCAGTGGCTTTGGGTGGTCGCCTTGCAGAAGAGATTATCTTTGGTGAAGAAGAAGTTACCACCGGTGCTTCCAACGACTTACAACAGGTAACTCGCGTAGCACGGCAAATGGTGACTCGCTTCGGCATGAGTGAGCGCTTGGGTCCTGTGGCTTTGGGACGCCAGAATGGCAATATGTTCTTGGGTCGGGAAATTGCTTCAGACCGAGATTTCTCGGATACCACAGCGGCTACGATTGATGAAGAAGTTCGTAAGCTGGTGGATGAAGCCTATCAACGGGCGAAGAATGTCTTACTCGGCAACAAGCACATTCTTGACAAATTAGCTGGAATGTTGATTGAGAAAGAAACAGTGGATGCCGATGAACTGCAAGAACTGTTAGCTAATAACGACGTTAAGATTGCGGCCATCGCCTAGGGAGGCATGAGCGGGACGCCAAAAGTAGGGTTCCTGGCTTAGATTCTTAATTTTGTCATGGCAATCACTCACAGGGTAGCGTAGATGTACGCTACCCTTTTTTATTTGCAAATTGGTCACTGATCATTGGTCACTGCTCACTATGCTGAATCTTTCCGGCTACCAGATTCTTACCCAGCTTTATGAAAGTTCCAGTTCTATTGTCTATCGCGGCATCCGTGAAGCCGATAACCAAAGCGTCATTATTAAGGTACTCCAGCAAGACAATCTGACTTCGGCGGAACTCACTCGTTATCAACAAGAATATGAAATCATCCGTAGCCTGAATTTAGATAGTGTTGTCCAAGCTTATAGTTTAGAAACCCATCAGAACACTTTAGCGATCATTTTCGAGGATTTTGGCGGGTCATCCTTAAGGATATTAATGGATGAGCGAAGGTTTACCCTGGCAGAATTTCTTCATCTCGCCCTTCAAATCACCGACAGCTTAGGCCATATTCATCAAGCGAATATTATTCACAAAGATATTAACCCATCGAATATCGTTTTTAATCCAAAAACTGAGCAGCTTAAAATCATAGACTTTGGTCTGGCTACCCGATTAACTCACTCTCATCTCCACCCAAATCATCTCAATAACTTAGAAGGGACTTTAGCTTACATCTCGCCAGAGCAAACCGGACGAATGAACCGCAATCTGGATTACCGCACAGATTTTTATTCCCTCGGTGTCACTTTTTATGAATTGCTAACAGGACAGCTACCTTTTGAAATTCAGGATGCGATGGGATTAGTTCATTGTCATCTGGCTAAACACCCCCAGCCTCCATCGGAAGTGAATCCGGAAATTCCTCAACCCGTTTCCGATATTGTCATGAAATTGTTGGCGAAAAATGTCGAGGAACGATATCAAAATGCCTGGGGAATTAAAGCCGATTTAGTGGTTTGTTTGATGCAGCTAGAGGCGAATGGGATCATTGAAGACGTGATTCCTGGTGAGCATGAGATTTCTGACCAGTTTCAAATTCCCCAAAAACTGTATGGTAGGGAGCGAGAACTTGCTATTTTACGTTCATGGTTTGAACGAGTAAAAATTGGGCAGACAAAAGAAAGCAGCAGGGTAAAGAAACAAGGAAATCAGAAAGAATTTCCCACTTCTCAGTCTCCTATTGAAATGATCATGGTTACAGGTTCTGCCGGTATCGGTAAATCAGTCCTGATTCATGAGATAGGACAAACTGTTCAAGAACAGCAGGGCTATTTCATTTCTGGTCAATTTGACCCCCTTGATCACGCACGTCCCTACTCGGCTATCATCCGTGCTTTTCAGAAATTAGTGCAGCAACTCTTAACTGAAAGTGAAGTCAAAATTCAACAATGGCGAGAGAAATTTTTAGCCGCTTTGGGTGCTAATGGTCAGGTGATGATTGATCTGATTCCTGAATTAGAGTTGATTATAGGTCAACAACTTCCTGTACCCAAGCTGGAGGGAAGAGTGTTTGAGAATCAAACTGATCAGATCTTCATCTTCTATCAATTCATCCAGGTATTTGCCACTGTTGAACATTCATTAGTCTTATTCCTGGATGATTTACATTGGGCAGACTCTGCAACTCTGGAATTAATCGAGTTGATAATCACGAGAAAAGTGGATGATCGTCCCATTTTTTCAGTACCCTTGAATCTAGGTTTAATTGGGGCATATCGAGACAATGAAATTTATCAAACACATCCTTTAATAAAGCTAATTAACAAGCTGAATAAACAGGGATATTTGATCACAAACATTGCATTAAATTCGTTAGGTTTAGAACCTATTATCCAACTCCTAATTGGCACTTTACATAGTCAGAGGAGTAGAGTCCAACCTCTGGCAGAACTGATGCTAAAAAAAACAGCAGGAAATCCTTCTCGTTTAAAAAACTTTTTAACCCATCTCTATACAGAAAACGTAATTACCTTTGATTTTGAATGCCTGTCTTGGCAATGGGATATGGCTGAAGTGGAGGCCATAGAATTGCAGGAAAATGGGATGGATTTAAGAATTGATCAGTTACAGAAATCGCCGCCATCC
>DATNQL010000240.1:0-7366 GCA_036704025.1 Stenomitos sp. | reverse complement strand
TTTCTCCCTCTAACATCCGTAACGCAATGATCAATAAGAGTAGTCCCCCTGCTACCCGCAAAGACCCCATACTGATATCTAAATACTTCAAAACCCATTGACCAGCAAAGGCAAAGGCTAACAGTACGGATGTCGCTATGAGCATGGCTCGATCTACGACATTGTGTCTTTGCTCAGGTTCCATGCCCTTCGTCAAAACCAATAAAATCGGGACATTGCCTAAAGCATCAACGAGGACAAACACAGCAACAAACGTTTTGATCAGAATAGAAATATCGACCACTGGAGTTTAGGGAGCTTTTCTCCACTGTAACTTCAATCATCATATTCTCCTGTGTCCCATATCTACAGACTGTGTTCTCGATGTAACTTGTGTATCGGTATTAAATTGTGTTGTATCCTTCTTGAGCACCATTGCCCTGAAGGCCGATCCACGCAAATTCTACCCTAAGAGGCGATCGCAACTTCTGGATTGAGACTACTACCTGAAAGCTCTCCAGAGTATAAGAGTTCACGAGACTCTTGCCTCACCCGACCTTCCATCGCCTCCTGTTGTAATCGGATAAACGCTCTAAAGTCTTCCCAATCGTACTTCTTAGACAGAAGCTGGCGTAGTTGGTTTTCGGCTTCTACCGTCAAATAACCGGTTGTCAGCGCTTGTTGGGCAATTTCACGGATTAGATTCATGGTAGATTTCCTTATCGGCTTGCTAATACAGGCAATACAAAAACTTTTGGACTCATTTAAACTCAGGCAATATGTATAGCACTACGGACGCATTGACTTAAGTTTTGTTTCGCATGTCCGGATTCTTGTCCCTGATCGCTGTTTTTGTTACATTCATTTACATTGTCGAACCTACACTATATCCAAATTTCTGGGGATTCATCGGAAGTTTACACAAGAAACGGAAGCAGATTCTCTGCCTGCGGTAAGATTAGAGACGATATTCTGCCAAAACAAAAGAAAAACCCTAACGCTCTTACCCAGTAGATAGGCTCACATCGGTGTAATGCAGTGACGTGCCAGTTTCTTGCACTTGCGCGCTTAAACTCGAACTTTGTTACATCTTTATCAATACAAGCACGGCTGCTGCGTAGGAGTGATTTTTGTCTTTTGTGTAACGCTGTATTTAGCAATCAGGGTCAATGTAAAACCAATGCTTCTCCTGCACAAGGATGTATGTAGCTTTTAACGACTCTGCCTGCTATATTGACCAACACTTAGCTATAGAAGTCTCCGTCCTACATTGCAAATGAAGTCCTATCTTGCCGCCGCAATTCAAATGACTAGCTTGCCTGACTTGGAAAAAAACCTGGTTGAGGCAGAAGAACTCATCGAACTTGCCGTGCGCCAGGGTGCCGAACTCGTCAGTTTACCCGAAAACTTCTCCTTTCTGGGTACAGAGGAAGACAAGATTGCTCAGGCCAACGCGATCGCTTTAAAAAGCGAAAAATTCCTCAAAACGATGGCACAGCGCTTTCAAGTCACGATCCTCGGCGGCGGTTTCCCGGTTCCGGTCAACCAGGAAAAAGTCTACAACACGGCTCTACTCATTGACCCCAGTGGGACTGAACTCACTCGTTATCAGAAAGTTCATCTATTTGATGTCAACGTCCCCGATGGTAACACCTATCGAGAATCGAGTACGGTGATGGCCGGTAGTGACTTGCCAACTGTTTACCATTCGGATCAGCTAGGCAGCTTGGGGCTTTCTGTCTGTTATGACGTTCGCTTCCCAGAACTGTACCGACATTTGGCCTATAAGGGTGCTGACATTTTGTTTGTCCCTGCCGCCTTCACGGCCTATACGGGCAAAGACCACTGGCAGGTTTTGCTCCAAGCTAGAGCCATTGAAAACACTTGCTATGTGATTGCTCCAGCGCAAACAGGGCGTCATTATGCTACACGACGCACTCATGGTCACGCCCTAATTATCGATCCCTGGGGAGTGATTTTATCGGATGCTGGAGAAAAACCCGGAGTTGCGATCGCAGAAATCAATCCCGTTCGTCTTGAACAAGTCCGTCGTCAGATGCCTTGTCTACAACATCGGGTTTTTGTTTAAGGGTTAATCGGTTGCAGCCTTAATTAACTAATAAGGTGCGTCGCGACGCACCTTAGTCCTATTTCTGTTGAATCCAATACAGAAGGCTAAAGTTCAGAGAGGGGAAGTTTCCATGGGGGTAATACGCAGTTGCATTCATACGTAGCACATTGAATTTCTCCGCGTCGGGAGCGTCCCCCGGTCTGGGTGTCGATCTCAACTACTATGTTTGAACGCAACTCGGTATAAGAGTTCTGACGGGGAGCCGAAACCTCAATACCTTGATGGGTCAAAAAAATAAAATCGGCGGCTGCAAAGTATAGACAACCACCGAATATATAAAGAAGGGAGGAAATCCTAGACACTTGAGTCTAAAACTGAATTTAAGTTTGACAAGCTCTAGCAAATCTACGTTGTTAATTCTTTCTACAAGGTCTTTTGCGGCAATTCCTGAAAGTTTACTCAAGAATTTATATAATCCTGTCACCAGGGGCTAGATAACTTCAGTCAAAGCAAAATGCTCTGGTTTGATGGCTAATCCGGCGATCGAGGTTCAGTGGTAATGTTCTAGAAATTGGGGGCTGAACCTCAGACAACAATTGACCCTATCATGGTCTTGGACTAGCTTGAGAAAAACTTTGTTGAAACTGAGTTCACAAAAAGCAAAATACAATTATGAATGCCGACGAACTGCTGGAACGCTATGCAGCAGGAGAGAGATGTCTGCGTGGTGCCGACCTGCGTGGTGCTGACCTGCGGGGGGTTGACCTGCGGGGGGTTGACCTGAGTGACGCCAATTTGAGTGATACTGACTTGAGTGATGCTGACTTGCGGGACGCGGACTTAATTGGTGCTAATTTGCAAGGTGCCGATCTGATTGTGGCCAGTCTGAGTGCTGCCGACCTCAGGGATGCCAATTTGCATGATGCCAACCTCATTGGTGCCAAGCTCGGTGTTGCCAATCTACGAGATGCTGACCTGAGTGGTGCCAACCTGAGCGGTGCCGAACTGAGTTGTGCAGATTTGACTTGCAGTAACCTGAGTGGTGCCTATATTAGTGGTGCGAATTTGATTAAAGCCAGACTGAGTCGAGCGAACCTACAGGGTGCTAACTTGAGTGTGACTAACATGATTGGTGCCGACCTGAGTGGTGCCAATTTGCAAGGAGCCAACCTCGGCGGAGCCAATCTAATTGAAGCGGATTTGGGAGGAGCCAATTTACAAGGAGCTAAATTAAGCCGTTCCAACTTAGCTTATGTCAATTTAACTAGCGCTGATCTGTCTAACGCTGACTTAAGTGACTCTAACTTGGCAGGCACGAACTTGAGCAATGCCGATCTGGCTAATACGAATTTAGAAGGAACTATTCTGAGTTTGGGGATCAGTCTGAATATCCGGAATCCAGATCAAACCGCTCCTTATGAATGGAATGGTCTTTACTTCCACTCAAAAACAGAGCTAAAAATCGCGGAAGCCTTTGACCGTGCTGGGGTTCCGTTCTACTTAAATGGCTGGACTCGCATTCACAACGCTCAACACATCGATAGTAAGGAAATTGACTTTCTGGTTTTTTACCAGAGTAAGTGGGGCATTCTGGAAGTGAATGGTGAGCCATCGGAGCCACCCGTCTGCACTCTGTATGAGCCTGAGCGTGTTAGTCTTTGTGCAACGGACGCTCCTAACCTGATGACCACTTCTGTAAGCGGCGATAGCGAAGGCGTTGCGGGACTCAGCCCCGTGCCCCTGCAAAGCGCAGGGCGCAACATCGTTGCGCCACAAGAGCTGCGTCTGTTTAAAATTCCTCACATCAGTATTGTTGAGCATTATGAAGCAACCCGATGCTGGGAGGAACCCGACATGGTGGTGCAAGAATTTCTGGAGATTTTGACTCAGGGATCAAACATTGCTTAGTACTGCATGGCAGCAATAACCTACCCGTTAATCGTGGGAGCCAGGGGGAGCCAGTTTTTCCTTAAATCCTAATTGAAGTGGTGGAAAACTTTTGCCGGGTTGCACTAGTTTACTCCTGAAAGGAAAATTCAGACAAATTTTGCTACAACTGAGTTTTCAAAATGGGGAATCAACCTATGAATGCCAACGAAATTTTGTCCCGTTATGCCGCAGGAGAAAGAGATTTTCGGGACGCCGAACTACCTGGCGCTGATCTCAGTGGTGCCAACCTGAGTGGTGCGGATCTCCGAGAAGCCAACCTGAGTGGTGCCAACCTGAGCGGTACCGACTTAATTGGTTCCAGCCTCAGTGATGCTAACTTAAGTGATGCGGATTTAAGGGATGCTAACCTGATTGGAGCCAAACTCGGTGTTGCCATATTAAGTAATGTCAATTTAGTGGGTGCCAACCTCAGTGGTGCTGAACTCAGTGGTGCCAACCTGAATGAGGCAACGCTAGGAGCTGCCAACCTAATTGGGGCCATCTTGATTCGAGCCAAGCTACAGGCCGCCAACTTAAATGGTGCCAACTTGAGCATTTCCAACTTAATTGGAGCCAACCTGAGTGGTGCCAACTTGATTGGTGCCAACCTGAGTGGTGCCAACCTGATAGAAGCTAACCTGAGTGGTGCCAACTTAAATGGAGCTCGGTTATATCGAGCCAACCTGGCACATGCCAAGTTAAATGGAGCTAACTTATGTAATGCTGATTTCAGTGATGCCAACTTAGCTAAGACTGACTTGACGGATACTAATTTGGAAAACGCAAATCTGGAAGGAACTGTTCTGAATTTAGCGACCAGTTCCGAACCCAGCACCGTGAGTTAATGGTTGAGAGTCTTCAGGGTGATACAAGTTACACAGACAGGCTAATCTCATACCATTTCACGTTAAGTGTGATACACATTGATCTTTCATATCAGATTCGGTTAAACACCCATAGTTAGGACGGACGCGGGGATATGGTGAGGCACAGAGGTTTTTACTATGGGTCATGAGACGGATATCATATCACCCTAAAGTTAAGGAGGAAGTCAGAAAAATCTTGGTATCAAGCGTTGAGTGAATGGGTATCAGTCACTGTCTGCCGCACTCTATCTGTGCAACTCCATCGAGGGCAAACGAGAACCTTACAAAAGTATGCGAGTTATGGGGGTATTGTTGGTTCACGAACTATACTCGAATTGATACTCCCGACGGGTAAATTTCGGAAAGCCTAAAGCCTTTACTCGCCGAAAGCATTCAGGGTGCATCACCTTCCCATTGGAACTCATTCACCCAATCGTAAACAGCAGCTCAGAACGTAGGAGAAAGCTAATGTTTCGTGGATTTATCACCACCCTTTTTGCCGGAATAGTAGTGACTGGATTGACATCAACAGCCTACGCAAAACCCAGGGTTCAAACTCAACCAGCAGGGGGCTTCACTACGCGCTCAGGTGCATCTCTGCGGGGACTGGAGAATCGCAGCATATCTCAAGATCTTCCTACTATTTTGTCGGACACGGCTGATACTTCTTCGGTTGCTGTACCGGCACCTATTTTATTACACCAGCCTTCTGAGTCTGTCGCTCAACCTCCATCCATCACAGTGTTTGGTGAAAAAATAGAACTTGGGACTAAGAGAGGGTCTCGCAATTCAAGTAATCAAGCTCCATCCCATGTGGGAGTGCGGAATGTACAAGTTTCGGCTGGGGGGTCATCCACAGATAGTGAGCAATTAGTGAAAGTACAATATCAACTGCTGTCAGACCCTGAACGTTAGTTTAACCGCTCCGATTTTGGGGTACTCTACAACAGTCATCTCTTTCAGTTAAGAATTGGCGATTTAGGGAAGTTCTAGCCTAAGCGAACTCAGCGAGTCTCTAGTACAAGAAGGCGGGAGGCAGAAGGTCGAAGGAAAGAAAGTTTGTACAGTCAGCTTTTTAACCTGTTTCAACTGGATAGTTATTTCCGCCATGCTGCTCTAGCTGCATAAGTAGCAGGTGTTCCAGAGATATATCGAGGCAGTACCGTCATATTTTATAAGCATTTAATGGCAAACATGAAATCACTTTTCATTTCGGCAGCATTGGCTTTAGTGATTCCCGTTGCTGCCTGTAGCAACAATAAACCCGTGGAATCAACTGATGTTCAATCACCCACAACACAATCTTCTGTTTCAGCTCAAATAAAGCCAGATTCCGTAACGAAGGATTGGTACACTTATACAGCCAAAGATAACAGTTATACTATCCAGTTTCCTAGTAAACCAAAGGAGGAAGATAAGACAGTCGCTAACCCTAATGTGGGGAAGCTTAAGTATATGCAGGTTCTGTATGAAGATAAAATTAATAATCGAGCTTATCTAACAGCCAATATAATCTATCCAGGAAAATCGAGTCAATATAACTTTGCGAAAGACCGAATTGAAAAAGAGCTGGATGGCATTCGGGATGGGCAAGCTCAAGGGAGTAACTCAACTGTGACGAGTGAAAAGACAATTACGTTTAAGGGTTTGACGGGAAGGGAAATTACGTTTAAGGGGAAAAGTCAGCGAGGCGAAGCCATGATGTCACGCATTATGATTGACCCTAAAAAGCCAGCTTTGTATCAATTAATCATAGTAGCCGGTGATGGGAATTTAGCTTTTCCTGAAGCTCAGGCTTTTCTAGAGTCTTTGACGATCCCTAATCAATAAGATGCCTTAAATTTATGACTTCAATTCAGGGGATTGTGAAAAGGTTCCCCCACTTGATATTCATCGGCAGAATTGGATGTTGTATTCATGGCCAATTTTCCCAGAGGAGGCGATAGAGTTGTAAGGGTTGCTCTTTCCCTTTGACCAAAACTGGAGCGAGTGGTTCAAGCGGTAGATTCCAATCCCTAATCCTATCAAATGTACTTTGAGCAATCAGAATTTCGCCAGCTTTAGCCACGCTACAAATTCGACTGGTTACATTCGTCGTATCGCCGATCGCCGCATATTGAATCAATTTTTCTGAGCCAATATTACCTGCTGCCACTTTTCCTGTATTAATACCGACATGAATTTGAATTTGTAAATCGCGCCGATTGAGCCACTCCTCATTCAAACGGCAAACCGCCCATTGCATCTCAATTGCAGCTCGAACGGCTCGCTGTGCATCATCCTCTTTGCGATAAGGAGCGCCCCAAATCGCGAGTAAGGCATCCCCAATATATTTTTCTAACGTGCCTTCATAGGGAAATACAATCTCCTCTACCATAACTTTAAAGTACTCATTGAGCATCTCAATGACTTGATGCGGTTCCATCAAAGAAGACATTTTCGTGAAGTCGCTAATATCAGCAAATAGAGCTGTTACTTCCGTTTCCACAATCTCCAAATTGCCTTCTTCCCTCAGTTTTTT
>DATNQL010000239.1:0-5054 GCA_036704025.1 Stenomitos sp. | reverse complement strand
GAGATCAATACATTAAACACTGATTTTCTCAACGGTGTCAGAAGCATCCAGCAAACTCCGCAAACCATGCCCCAGATTGCTAAAGATGCGAAGGGTTTGGTGACACAAGGAGCATTATTAGGCTTTGTGCGTCCAGCCAGTGGACTCAATGCGATCGAAACCTGCGAAGGCAATGTGCAACTGAGTTACTTTGATAAACTTGGGCGGATGCGGCGCACGAACTATGATGCTACTGCCGATAGTCTTAATACCGCCTTTGAACAGTGGATTCCTAATGGTCAACGCCCCTGTTTAAATTTTAGCAATGACAACAGCATCGTTAAATTGAATCAACCCCTGTCTTTAACATCAGACTGGAGTATCGAAGCTTGGTTCTGTTATCCATTATCACAAACCGCACAATGGAATACCCTCATCCGGGGGCAAAATGCCGATCAGCATATTGTCGTCAGCAAGGACAAAAAGTTAGGAATTTACCTCACGAATGACCCACTGAAACAATACTTTTACGACTGTGGTTTCAGTATGGGAGCATTGTCTTCGGGTTGGCATCATCTCACCGTTGTCGGTGATGGAAACACCACCCGCTTTTACATTGATGGCAAGGAAGTCGGTGATACCAAAGCCAAAGCCTTAGTCGATGCTCAGGTTAATCTGAGTGTTGACCCCAATAATGCCACACTCAAGCAAAAGCTAGAAGATATCAAACTAGCGACTTTGAAACCCATTGGCGATGTTTATGCGATCGGCAATAACCATCTCCCGGCTAGCCAGCCTCCAGACTATGGGGTGATGAAGTTTGATGGGACGAACGATTACATTAAGACTTCAGCTAAATTCCCCACAACTAACGAAATCACCATCGAATACTGGTTCAAGGGCACCAGTTTACAGTCAGCCGTCAGAGAGCAAGAAGGTGGTAACTATATCGTTGCAGGCTGGACTGGTTTACATATTATTTCTAGCGATGGGGGTACAAATACAGGAATTAAGGTCGGAGATGCTGCCACCAACGGCAATTGGCACCACATTGCTATGACTTGGAAAGCGAACACCGTCAACGGATTTGTCAGCTATCTGGACGGAGTGCTGGTAGCCCAAAGAACGAGTGCGAACGTAGCACTACCTACCTTTAGCACTAGCCAACCTATTTTCCTCGGCAGTATCGGGGGTACTGGAGAGTTTACCAATGGTCAAATGGCAGAAGTTCGCATCTGGAACAAAGCCCGGACTCAAGCAGAAATTCAGGCGGATATGCGTCGGCGACTCAGTGGTAAAGAAGCGAACTTAGTGGCTTATTATCCCTTGAATAAGATCGAAAGTGGCAAAGTTTTAGATCTAGTGGCTGGTAATCATGGCACTGTGTTTGAAGCCACCAATGTTACGGATCAAAACCTATCACTCACTTCCTTACCCCAGGGCGAGCAATTTGGCAAAGTTGCAGAAGTCCGCATTTGGGGAATGGCTCTCAATGATGAGGAGATTGAAGCCAATAGTCGAACCCTCATTAGTGGTAATGAATCAGCTTTATTAGCTTACTATCCTCTGAATGAAGCCACCGGAACTGAAATCCGTGACAATTCGGGTAATGGTAAGAACGGGACGATGACTAATCCTATTTGGTGGGCTTGTGCTGCACCCATTGGTGAACTAAGTTATCTCAAACCTAGTAATCTGGTGACGAAATTTGATGGGGTCAACGATCACATCACCTTACCCGCGATGAACATCAATTACTCCCAAGGATTTAGCCTAGAACTCTGGGTGCGTTACAACAGCTTTAAAAATTGGTCGAGAATCGTCGATTTTGGAAATGGAGCGCCCGCAGATAACATTCTCTTGCTCAATCCAGGCACGAGTAATACACTGTTGTTCCAGATCCATCGGGGAACTGCTGCTCAGAATATACAAGTTGCTAATTTCCTAGAAGTCGGAAAATGGATGCACATTGCTGTCACCCTTGATGCTTCTGGTAATGGCAAAATTTACAAGAACGGTCAGCTAATCCAATCAGGTACTTGTCAAACTCCTAATACCGTAAACCGCACGCTGAATTACATCGGACGGAGTAATTGGTCAGCAGATGCCTATTTTGACGGACAAATGGCTGAATTCCGCTTGTGGAATCGAGCGCGTACCCCAGAGGAAATTCAGGCCGATCTGAATAAACGTTTAGTGGGTCAAGAGCCGGGGTTGGCAGTCTATTTGCCTTTAGATGGAATTGTGACGGGCAAAGTCTTAGACTACGCGGGAACTAATGATGGCGCTGTCACCGAAGCGACCATCGTCGAAGAAAGTAATGTTCCCTGGGAAGGGATTGGCAGTTCTGTGGTGAGTGCAGAATATAGCACGATTGACATAGAGCCAATGACGGGGCAAAAAACGGCGATGATGCGACGGTTGTTTGCGGCTCCTACTCTCAATGGTGTCAACCTATTATCAGACAAACCCCTGGAAACCTTGGAATTAAAATGGATTGGTAATGCCCAATTTGCTCCCACTCTGCTCGGTTACATCGAAGGAGCGCCCCCTGTCCCCAGTGAAAATCTCACCTTAGCCGACGATTATAACGGTGCAACTTCAGTGGAATTAACCATGACTGAAGATGTGGAGTTTAATTGGACGCGATCGCAAGATAGTGGCTTGGGATCGGCGGTTGAGGCATTCATGGGTGCGGGAGAAGTAATTTCTACAGGTGTCGGAGTTGAAATAGAAGTATCGAACCGACATGGGTTCAAAGGCAATTTGGACTTCAGCTACCAATTCCAGAATGAGAGCAGTATCACCTCTAGCTCATCTCTGAGTATGACCGATAAACTGGAATTGCGCGGTACATTTGAAGACGATCCCAAATTCTCCCATTTAGGCAACCGATTTATTCCCAAAAATATCGGCTATGCGTTGGTGGTTTCCGCCTTAGCAGATGTGTTTGTCACCCGACTGGCTCGCAGTAAGAAAATGGTCGGCTACCAAGTGTTACCTGTGGATGGCATTCCCCCAGATGTTAACACCATCACCTTCTTGATGAATCCGGCTTACACGATGAATGGTAGTTTGGATGGGATGACCGGAAGCTCTGCCACCAGCAATCGCTTCTTTAAGCACGTTCCTGAAATGCGATCGCAGTATGGTTCGCTCTATCCCGCCAGTTACTATCGCTTGCAAGAAGCTTACGATCTCAAACGCCAAATCGAAGCCGAGGACAAGCGCCGGGAATCTTACTTCTCTAACTTTAATGTGCGGATGATTGATGAAATTGCTTTGAATGAAAACATCAACAGTGGTGATGCACCCACCACCATTGGAGTCCAACGGGAAGAAGATAAACCGACTACCGGAGCGACGACGCAGGAACAAACCGCAAAGGCTGAAGAATTTAAAGCGCAAACTGCGGCAGCTTCTCAGGAAACAGGTTCTGCGGCCAAGGCTAAACAGGCGGAAATCCAAAGTAAAATTACCGACCAAGACAAACAAGTACACGCGATGGCAAGTTTTGATGGCTGGCAGCGCAACATGGAAAATATCCAAATTCGTGCCGGAAAACGTAACATCGTTAATACCTACGTTTGGGATGCTGACGGTGGACTGCGAACCGAGGCTCAAAGCTTTGCCAATACGGTAGAACATACTATTGGTGGTTCTTTTACGATGGCTGCTGGGTTAGGTGCTGAGAATGAATTCCAGATGGGCTTTGATGTAGAGCTAACTTCTCAAGCTACCGTTAATCTGACTCAAACCATGAATAAAACTGAAACTCGCAGCAAAGGTTTCGAGTTAAATATTGATTTGAGTGGGATGGAAAATAAAGGGGTGACAGACTACAACGATAACCCCATCCTACCTGGGGAAAAAGTCGATCGTTATCGGTTTATGAGTTTCTATCTCGAAGGCAGTACCCAACACTTCCAAGACTTCTTTAGTTATGTGGTTGACCCCGAATGGCTGCAAAGCAATGATGAAGAAGCCCGGGCGTTGCGTCAAGTTCAAGCGGGTAAACCGAATAAAGCTTGGCGAGTCTTACACCGGGTCACTTATGTGGAACGTCCGTCGCTGATGGGCTTTGGTCGGGATGTGCGTCAGTTGAAAGTTCGGGATGAAAATGTTGGTATTGGTAAGGTCATCGTTGATGTTGCCAAGTTACAACAGAAGGTCGATCAAATTCTGGAATGGATTAGCTCGCAAAAGCAGTAATTAGCTAGAGCTAGTTTATCCATAACGATATCCCTAATTTTTGAGAGGTGAGACTCAACATTCTTGATAGATTTGTTGAGTCTCACCTTTTTTCTGACTTCTGGTATTGCCAAATCACGAGAAAAAGCTATAATATTGTGAATTATTCAGAAAGCCTTTATGCAAAACAAAAGTCCGCTACGCACAATTCGGCCTAAAATCAGCACTATACCTCGCGAAAAAACTGAGGCATCCGAGCAACTCGAACTCTATAAGATGGTAACGAAACGGCAGCGCATCTTACAGGAGATGCACTTTATGGAACAGCGCCTTAATCTTTTGAAAGAACAACTGGGAACTCTCGATAAGCAAATAGAAGAGACGGAAGAAACAATTAAGAAGTTACGTAAATCACCTCCTAGTTTCACCCAAGGGCCACCGCAAGTAAAGGTGCAGAGGGTGCGTAAACAAAAAACAAGTTCTGCTCAAAGTGTACCTGCTGATGATAAAGAGTCTAAGTCAAGTAGTTTCCAAACTTTTATCCTGGAATTTTAATCAGAGGATTTACTACTGGTATTGCTTGGATACTGCTGTCGGGGTAATTCATGAATTACCCCGATAGCTACAGTGGGAAAATAAAATCTGAAATCTGAAATTTGCGATCGGTTCATTCAGATTCTTCTGCTTCTTCTTCCATTGCTTGTATTTTCAACAAAAGTTCCTCTTCCTGAATTTCAAAATCCTCTTCTGAGATATCGCCAATATCAAACGCCAATTGCAAAGCTAATAACTGTTTGTGCAAATTTTCTTTATCATCCACTTCAGCACCAGCACGCTCTAAAAGCTGTTCTCCTATCCAGACAATGCCGCCTAGTGGGCCAGTA
>DATNQL010000238.1:0-2519 GCA_036704025.1 Stenomitos sp. | reverse complement strand
GCCCTCCTTCGTTGGGGTTGTTGAGTTATATCAGTTTAGTCGCGGCGACCCATATCCTTGTCCCGATTCAAACTCAGTTCAAAGCCTTTGAGGGGACAAATTTGTTGCTCAAGACCGTAGCGCGGGTAAGGCGTCGCCCGAATCGGGGATTAAAAATTGCTGGGTTTATCCCCACGTTGTTCGATGCTCGTCGCAGCCAAGATGTCCGGACACTTCAAGCCATCAAAGAGCGGTTTGCCGTGGTGGGTCCCATCTATCCTCCCATTCCCTGGTCTACAAGTTTTGCTGACGCTGTTGAGGCTCGCGTACCACTCTCCGTCTACGATAGTAGCCATAAGGCAATTGCGGTTCTCAAGTCCATCGCTCTAGACTTGGAGGTTTTGGTGTAATGGCTCGTAAGCGTTCGCGCCCTTACGGTTCGGATGTGACGCCTGTTAACTCCTTAGACGTTTTGTTTGGCGAGGAGCGTCCGGCAGCCGAGTTGGTTCGCACTTCTGACATAAAAACTCGGACTCAGCCTCGTCGCTACTTCGACGCGGAAAAGTTAGAGCAGTTGGTGCAGTCGGTCAAGCAGCACGGCATCTTGGAGCCACTATTGGTGCGACCGCTCCAGGACAATCAGTACGAGCTAGTAGCAGGAGAAAGGCGTTACCGAGCCGCCGCCCTTGTGGGACTTACTGAGGTGCCCGTAGTGGTACGGGAACTTAATGATACTGAAGCTTTGCAACTGGCTCTCGTCGAGAATCTCCAACGAGAAGACCTCAATCCGGTCGAAGAAACTGAGGGAATTTTGCAGTTACTGGCTCTCAAACTCAATCTCCCCCTACCGGAAATTCCCCCGTTGCTTTATCAGATGAAGAACGCTTTTGAGAAGGATAAGGGGAAAAACTCTGATGTTAGGGATAACGTTATCCCTAACCTGGAATCGGAGGCGGAGCAGGGCGTACAAGGAGTGTTCTCCGAGCTGGGATTGATGAGCTGGTACTCGTTCACCTGTAATCGACTTCCCCTGTTGCGGTTACCTGAAGACATTCTCGAAGTCTTGCGAAGAGGTGAAATTGAGTACACCAAGGCGAAAGCTCTAGCGCAGGTTAAGGATGAAGCCTCTCGTCTTGCCCTGTTGGAAGATGCGATCGCACAATCCCTCTCCTTAAGTGAAATCCGAGAGCGGGTCAAAGCTTTCCAGCCCCCAACCGAACCCCCTCCCCTGGCGTCTAGGATAGAGACTATCTCCAAGCTGGTCAAGAAGCATCAAGTGTGGGATGACCCCAAGAAGCGTAAGAAACTCGAAACTCTGTTGGCCAAGATTGAGGAGTTAATCTCTCCGGGGGGATTAGATGAATCACCGCCGGAAAAAGAAGCATCAGCCACTCAGAATCAGCCTCCGCTTACCTCTCTTGGGTTACAGGATGCTTCTCCCCTTGAATCGGAAAAAGACTTCTTCGAGAGCCGCCAAGATGTCACCGAGCCATTGACGGCTGAATTCCCGCAGCCGTTAGAGGAAACGGCACCAGTGCTTTCGGAGCGAGAAACTTTTTTCAGCGAACCCCTTGATGAGTCCCGACCGGATGTCCAAGAGGAGCCGACACACAAAGGCAGTGAAGCAACTGATGAGTTGCTCAATAGCTCGCTGACGCATACCCAGATGGTAGAGCGACTGGGGGTCAAGAGTTCTACGTTGGGCGATGCCAAGAAGAAGCCCAATTTTGCTTCTTGGAGCAAGAGTAAAGACCCAGACGCGATCGCGTGGCAATGGGTAACAGAATCTAAGTGTTTTGTGCCCTTGAAAAACCAAGGAGGATGAACTCTTAAGGGGAATGTCGGTGAATTGCGGGAAAACGACAACCCTGGTTGGCGTAGCTCTATCCCTACCAGGGGCTACCAACCATCGTGAACGCCGCCCAATAATAAGGATGGGTAAAATCTTGAAACTCCGGCAGTTCCGGTGGGAGAGGGATGGGTGCACTTAACCCAGATACATACAGTTGACTATTCTCCACACGCGACTCGCCCCGCAACATGGCAATTTGGGCACGTCGTAGGGCAAGAGCTTTAATCGTCACGTCGGGTTGACTTAAATGGTGGTAAAATCCGCTCATCAGTGCCAAAGTCCCACCATCATCGACGTACCACAGACTCGCCAGAGCTGATTTGACTCCGGCTTGCACCGCTAACCCGGCAAAGCCCAACTCTACGTTTATATCCCCAATAGCAGTGCGACAGGCACTTAAGACCAATAAATCGACTTGGGGCTGCTGCTGCCAACCCATTTGTCGCAGTTGATTTACCTTGAGTTGGCTGTCCCAGAGTTGAATGTAGGAGTTATCGGCATTGCCGGGTTTGAAGTCGGCGTGAGTGGCTAAGTGAACGATGCCGAATGGCTGACGTTGGGATTTGAGATTGTTCATCGTAAATCCTTCGTTGAGGAAGGATTGCCCCTGCCATACCTGTTTGGTAATTACGTCCAACTCTACGGGCACGGCGGGTAAGGCTTGTAGCTCTTGAAATTTGTCGGCTCC
>DATNQL010000237.1:0-4804 GCA_036704025.1 Stenomitos sp. | reverse complement strand
CATTACCAGTCATACCAAGCTGCATGGGGTGAGGTGTGAGTATGTCTTTATGCGAGTGCCAACAAAAGAAGACCCCAATCCCCGCCGCAAACCTGACAATTGGAACGAAACATTTAAAGACGGTGACTTTGCCGACTTCATCAAACCCATTGTCGATACCCTCGACCTCTACCACAACCAAGACGTTGACCCCCGTGCCATTGCCATTTCCTTTAAGCAGTTAGCTGAGAACCACCCAGAGGCGAAACTAGAAATCGTAGCAATGGAAAAACGAGGCGGGAATAAATTTCTGCTCAGAGCTGCAACCGCTCCAGAGGCTAATCATTCTGAGCTGAATGCTGAGTATTTTGCTACTTACAACGAAATTAAAGCTTTGGCTGAGCAAGAGCTAAAAGCACTATTAAAAGAAAAAGATAGCCGAATTAGTAGCTTGGAAAATATGATAGCGACGGCGTTACAACGCCCTAGCTTTTATGCAGAAACCTACCACAATCAAGGACATACTATGCCAGAAGCACCGAACAATCAATACAATTTTCACGGTTCCGTAGGCAGCGTAGCCAATCAAGGTAATATTGGCAGCTCTGGAAATCCAAATACTATCGGTAATGCCGCCGCTGATGTTAAAGGTGACCAGAAAAGTATCCAACACAATTACAACTACACACCAGAGCAACGGCAAACCCTCGCTGAGGCAGCGGCTGAAATTCAACAACTCCTGAAGCAACTAGAACAGAGTAATCCCACGGCAACAGAAATCGAGCAAAAAGCTTTCCTGACTGCGGTAATCCCTCCAACAAAGAGAGAACGGTTTGTGAATGCTCTCCAAGCAGGCGGCAAAGAGCTATTCAAAGAACTCATAGACAATATGTATGTCAATGTGGCTGTTGCTGCTATTGAAGGATGGCAGTCAGCCGAATAAATCATTGCTAAGCCGAACTTCACTCACTTAAGCGAGTTCCTGCGGAATTCGTCCCCTCGCATCCCCCAAATTTGGGGGACTTTGAATTCTGACTCCCCCAGAATTGGCCGGAGCTTTAGTGAGGAGTTGGGGGGCGGATCGGATCGTTAAGTTAGTGACATTCCGGTTTAAACCCCTGGCGAGATGGCATCGCAGCTTTAACTATGAATTCTTGGCTCAGGATGCAGCGTAGCCAACAACTCACTTTCCTGAATCGCCAACTCCTCCAACCGCTGTTTAACCACATCCCGGTCAAAATAAGTATCAGCCAGCACCCAGTAAATTCCGTAATGCCTCGCCTCAGACGCCATCAAACTCCGATAAAATTCAGCTAACTCGCGATCGGGGCAGTGAGTCGCCAGTAATCCCAACCGCTCATGCGATCGCGCCTCAATCAAACCGGAAACCAGCAACGAATCCAACAACCGCTCCGGTTCATTCTTACGAATCAATGCCGTCAATCCCGCCCCATAGGGAGGTGCGGCAAGGGGAGCCAAAGGGATACCACGCCGTTCCAACCACTGGTTAACCAACTCGAAATGTTCCAATTCCTCCCGTGCGATCGCCGTTAACTGACGCACCAATTGCGTATTCGACGGGTAGCGAAACATCAAGTTTAGAGCAACTCCCGCTGCCTTACGCTCACAATGAGAGTGGTCGAGTAAAATTATGTTTAGGTGAGCGAGTGCTTGCTCAACCCACTCCCAACGAGTTGGCTGCTTCAGGGTGTTAATAACCGACAGTGTGGAAGAAGACACGGTTTTTCAGGGACTCAACTCAATTTAGAACAGGACAAAGGTTGCTATTGTCAGGGATGCTCTTCACTTTAAGGCACTTGAGCTTCAGGAACTATCGTGACAGCTTAAAAGTCTTCTCATGAAAGGCACACATCTCCATGCCTCGAAATGCATCTTTTTTAGAATACAGGGTCTAGTGCCAAGCTAGACGTCACAGGTACACATTCTCTCTTAGAATCAGAAATTCGGCTGTTAGCTCCTGTTTTAACTCATAAATAATTACTTTGGCTGAGAATCGTGCGGAAGAATTTGGGCATACTGAGAACAGTAAGTATGTCTAGGTGTTCCTAACGACACTGATGCAAGCTAACTTCTAAGGGTGCTGCCTGGTATTGGTGAAATTGGATATTAAAAAAGCAAAAATGACCCATCGTCGTATTGTTATCGGTGACGTGCATGGTCACTATGACGCCCTGATGTCCTTGTTGGATGCGATCGCCCCTACTGGCGACGATCAAGTTTATTTCCTTGGTGATTTGATTGACCGGGGGCCTCACAGCGCTAAGGTGGTGGAGTTTGTCAAGGAAAGCCCCTACCTGTGCTTATTGGGTAACCACGAACAAATGTTACTCGATATTTTGGGTGATGGAGAAATCTATGGCCCTGCGCTGCAAGCATGGTTGTATAGTGGTGGTCACAGCACCGTTAACAGCTATGGCGAGGCAGGTGTACGCCAAGATCATATCGAGTGGATGCGGACGCTACCCACTTATATCGACTTAGGAGATGCCTGGTTAGTCCATGCTGGTGTTCATCCCCGTATTCCCTTAGAGAAACAAACCTCGGAGCAATTCTGCTGGATTCGTGATGAATTCCACAGTATGCCTCAGCCTTACTTCCCCAATAAGCTCATTATCACAGGTCATACCATCACCTTTACCCTGCCTGGAGTACTTCCTGGCAAACTGGCTCAAGGTCGGGGTTGGCTGGATATCGATACAGGGGCTTATCATCCTAAGAGTGGCTGGATGACGGCTGTAGACCTCACCAATTCCCTGGTTTATCAAGCCAATGTCTTTCGCCGCCGCTTGCGTAAATTACCACTAACGGAAGCGGTGACACGAGTCGAGCCTTCTAATATCCTCCCACGCCGCTCAGCGGTACGCTAGGCCGTATGGCTGCACTGAACAAAGCCAAATGCAAATGCCAAAAGCCAAAGGAATTTCAGCCGGAAAAACCCTGCCTTGAGACAGGGAGTATCCCTTTGGAATTCAGAATTTCGACTTCATTTCAACATTCCCGTCCCTGAGAAGAGACGGGTTGTGCAGGGCGCTTGCTAGAGCAGAGCACGTATTTTGGTTTTGTAGGCGGTTGAATTTAATCCATCCCCTGCATTTACCCTTTGCGAGTCAATCGCTTGCTGTAGCCCTTGAATTCGATCTGAAGTTGCCGGGTGACTACTCAAGAAAGTAGGGACAGAACCTCCAGCTCTCAGCAGTTTTTCCATAAAAGAAACCATCGCTGAGGGCGCATAGCCGGCTTTGGTCAAGGTTTGTAATCCCATTTGATCGGCTTCAAACTCGTCCTTGCGACTGTTGGGACGCTTCAAAGCGAGTTCTACGCCAATATTGACCATCGTATTGCGGTCTAATCCAGCCGCTGACGCCACGCCTCTGGCGATCGCCGCCTGCCGCATTTGCCCAATGGAATGACGCCCAGCAATATGACCAATTTCGTGGGACATTACACTCGCCAACTCAGCCTCATTATCTGCGGCGGCAATCAAACCCGCATTCACGTAAACAAACCCCCCCATTGTGGCAAAGGCATTGATACTCTTATCATTAACCACCTGAAAGGTATAGGGGATATCAGGGCGTTTGCTTTGTTTTGCCAATCGCTGACCAATGTCATTGACGTAGCGATTAATTTCGGAATTACGATAGAGCCTAATCTCGCTGCCAACTAGCTGGCTATTAATCTGCTTACCAATTTGAACTTCCTGATTATTGGAAATATTGGATAGCTGGATGACCTGAATCCCGTTAAGAATTAGGTCAAACAAAGACGCTTGCGAGGCTTGGGCAATCCCTACGACAAGACTCAGCGCCAAGACGAAAGACACTACAGGATATAACAGGCGATGTCGATAACGATAGGAGAGTGAAGACAAAAACTTAAACATGGCGGATACGACTAACACAGCTATATTTAATAAGCTTAGAAAACAGAGACGTTCTTTGCGGAGGTTTAGTTGCCATCTCGGTTTGCTCTCGCCACCGATTGTTCAGCCTATGCCCAAAAGTCTTTGAGTCGTAGGAGGTGTTACGCTGTTCCCAAAAGCTAGAGTAGCGACATCGGTCATATCCTAATTTTTCGGATCGGTCTATGATCCCCAAACTGATGAGCGAGTCTTGTGAACCCATATCTACAAGACAAAAATTTATGCCGTCAGGCAGACCCTATCCGGCTGATCTCTTGTAACAGTCGTGGTAACTTATCACAGGACTGTGATCATGAGCATCTAGCTAGCCTTTTAATCAATTGTGCTAGAGAATGCTTGTTGGATGGTTCGTTTGGCAAAGACACACGCACGACATTTCATGGCTATTTTGGATTCTAAAGGACGTTTATTGGGTAAGGTGAGCATTCTTGATGTGGGTGCTGCCTTGGTAATTTTATTAGTGATTGTGGGTATCTTTTTCTTTCCCGGCACCTCCGGCTCTGTGGCGCAAATTGGCAGTTCGACAAAACCCGTAGAAGTGGATGTGATTGTACGGGGTCTTTCTGTGCGCGATCCTGATGCCTTACTCAAGCAATTTGCGGAGCAAAAGAAGACTAATATCATCATTCGCAATCAACCCTATGGTCAGGTTGATATTAAGTCTGTAAACCGATTGCCATCTACGTTGGCGGTGCCACAGCCCGATGGCTCTGTTAAAGAGCTACCTGATCCGAGGTCTAACTCTTTTAGTACAGATATGATGATGACCTTGGTTGGTAAAGGACAAATTACCAAAGATGGCCCAGTGTTGGGTAATAACAAAATTAAAATTGGCACGCCAGTCGAGTTGGAGGGCATGGATTACAACTTCAGAGCTAGCGT
>DATNQL010000236.1:0-3306 GCA_036704025.1 Stenomitos sp. | reverse complement strand
CCCTCTCCGCAAATCGGTCTATGCAGCTTGCCCATTAACCTGCGATCTGACGAAGTAGGTATCGGGTTGGCTGACGGGCAACTGTTGGTTAAACTTTAATCACATTATTAAGTTTTGAATACAACAGTTTTGCTACCCGGTCCAATCCGGGTTTTTTCATGTTTAAAGGCTCTCGCATGAACGCTAGAAAATGATGAGACCTGTAAAACTTGCAGGCAATCTGTTAATTAAAAACTTCCATCTGCACTTGGCAGCTGCCGAACTCTATACTCACTAACGCTTTGGTGCAAACGTAGCCGCCAATGAATAGAGACCTTAATGTCATTAAGGCGATCGCTCTCTATAATGACTTATTATTTAATATTTCTTCATGACGCCATCTCCAATTCCAATTTGCATTACCTTGGGAACCCGCCCGGAAGCGATTAAACTCGCACCTGTGATTCAACAGTTCCGACACTGTGCCGCTTTTGAGACTCATGTCATTTTGACGGGTCAGCATCGGGAGATGGTCGATCAGGTCATGCAGTTATTTGAGTTAAGTCCTGATCAGGATTTAGAAATCATGCAGACCAAGCAAACCCTGACGGATATTACCTGTCGGAGTTTGCGCGGATTAGAAACGATCTTTGAGGAAATTAAGCCTCAGTTCGTTATCGTTCAAGGGGATACCACGACGGCGTTTGCCGCTACTTTGGCGGCGTTTTATCAAAAAATTCCGGTTGGGCATGTGGAAGCTGGATTGCGTACCGATGATTTGTTGAATCCTTACCCGGAAGAAGCCAACCGACGTTTGATTTCTCAATTAGCTCAACTCAACTTTGCTCCCACTCCCCTGGCTGTAGAAAATTTGCGCCAATCGGGGATTGTTGGGGCGATTCACCACACGGGTAACACAGTCATTGATGCCTTGCTAACCGTGGCGCAGCGCCAACCCCCCTGTGAGGTGAAAGGTTTGGAGTGGGGAAAGTACCGCACACTCTTAGCAACAGTTCACAGACGAGAGAACTGGGGAGAACCGTTGCAGCATATTGCTCAAGGGTTTCTGCAAATTTTAAATAAGTTTCCTGATACCGCCTTGCTGCTGCCCCTGCATCGCAATCCTACAGTCAGGGAACCTTTACAAGCGCTCTTGGGCAACCATCCTAGGGTATTTTTAACGGAACCCTTAGATTATGCGGAACTAGTCGGCGCGATCGCACGTTGTTACCTCCTACTCACGGATTCTGGGGGATTACAGGAAGAAGCACCGAGTTTGGGTAAACCCGTGCTGGTGTTAAGAGAAACAACAGAACGACCAGAAGCGATCGCAGCGGGAACCGCTAAGTTAGTGGGGACGAATCCCGATCGCATTGTGGCAGAAGCTAGTCAGTTATTGAGTGATGCCAACGCTTATCAGACGATGGCGACGGCCATTAATCCGTTTGGGGATGGTCATGCAGCGGAACGGATTTTGGGAATTGTAAAGGATTATTTTAGTTTATGAGTGGGGCAGCAGCCAGCGGCGTTACTGACGAGTTAAAACTGAATGGCTGTTGCACCAGGTTTGGAGAAAAGCGATGCGCCGAAACAGAGGCGGCTCAAATCCCGAAAAAGCTTCTAGAGAGGTTGGGTTTGCCCATCAATCTCGGTCAATTTTCAACGCGATAGTAGTCCTAGCCTTTGCCTTGGGTTTGTTTTGTTTTTCCTTACCGGGGTTGCACAACATTTTAGAACCCGACCTCTTCCATGTCTTGGTAGCACCCCTATACTTCTTGTTGTTGATTCATCTGATGAGTCTGTACGGGGTGATGAGTGCTTTCCATCCCAGAGGCGATTCATTTGTGACCTATATCACGGTTATCTTTCTTCCCTGTATGCTGCTTTGGTTGGCGATCGTGTGGTTCTGGGTGATTCGCGCTATTGGTGAGAGGGAATCATCGGCTTGGGGTGGGCAGCCATTGAATGCGTGGTTTGCTCCGATTATGCTCTGGCTGTTGTCAATTCTCTGGGCAAACCATATCCCACTCTCGGTTAATTTCGCCTTCCACAAGTCAGGGTTTGAGAAACTCGCTGATCGCGTCATGGCTGCACCCTCTGGGAAAATAGATTTCACTCCGAATCAGCCAATGGGGATTTTTTCTATTTCCGGCGCTTTTCGTCAGTCCCAGACGATCGCTTCGATTGAGACTACCAGCGAACACGGCTTATGGGCGCATGAGGGGTTTGTGCGAGATTTGTCTCGAAAACCAGGCGGACTCCAAGCGAATACCTATAGTCTTGCGCCTTACAGCAATCATGGCGATCAGGATATTTGGTATTTTGGTGATGGGTGGTATGTGTTTCAGAACCTTTTCGACTAACTAAGACTATTTCCATTCCCCTTGCAGGGTGAAAGCTGCCCAGTAATAGGGAGATTTCCAGGTTGCATCTTGCCACATCTCAATTTGTGCCGCTCTGAGGGCGGCGGCTGGTTTTAAGTTTTCTTGCAGCATTTTTTTGAAGTCGGGGATCTAGGCTTCACGTACCAACCCTAAAAAAAGAAATAGGATTGGCATCATACCAATCCTATTCCACAAAATTGATTAAAAGTCAAGCTCTACTGCTCACCAATTTTCGGTGCTACCAGAGATAAAAACGGCTGCTCTGTCTTCGCCACCGTCGATTGCCCCAAACTGGGCACCGATGCACGAAGCCGCTCTGTCAACTGATGCGTGGTGGCATCATAAATCTGAGTCAGCATCTTGGGATAGAACCCAAAGCCGATAATCGGCACCAACAAACAGGCAATAATAAACACCTCTCGCGGTTCAGCATCCTGCAAAACTTCGTGTTCAATTAATTCCTTGTTTTCCGGGCCATAGAAAATCTCCCGGAGATTGGACAGCAGGTAGATAGGCGTGAGAATTACCCCAACCGCTGCCAGAAACACGACAATTACCTTGAAGGTTGAGCTGTAGGCATCACTGGTTGCCAAACCAATAAATACCATTAACTCCGCCACAAATCCGCTCATCCCCGGTAACGCCAAAGAGGCGAGGGAACAAGTCGTCCACATGGCGAAAATCTTCTTCATCTTCTGCCCCACACCCCCCATTTCATCCAACATCAGGGTGTGTGTTCGGTCATAAGTAGCACCGACTAAGAAGAACAGGCTGGCTCCAATCAAACCATGAGACACCATTTGCAGCACAGCGCCGCTCATGCCCAAGTCGGTAAATGAGCCAAGCCCAATTAACACAAATCCCATGTGAGAAATGGAAGAGTAGGCAATTTTCCGCTTCAGGTTGCGCTGAGCAAAGGATGTCATCGCTGCGTAAACGATGT
>DATNQL010000235.1:0-3048 GCA_036704025.1 Stenomitos sp. | reverse complement strand
ATGGGCAGCGTCGAGCCTAGCTGACGAATCACCTCTAAAGAGATTCCCGCATCTTCCGGACGCCCTGGTCCGGGAGAAATCACAACTCCATCCGGCTGGAGTTCTTGGATTTGCTTGAGGTCGATTTTGTCATTGCGGTAGACCTGAATCTCAGAAGCTACGGGAAATTGTGCACCCAGTTCTCCCAGGTACTGCACCAGGTTGTATGTAAAACTATCGTAGTTGTCAATAACAATGATCAAAAAGCCTACTCCTTCGACCCGAGCAATGAGAACCCTCACGGATGCCTAAAACTGAGAGTCCTCGTCATTTCGTCATTTCGTCATTGTATAACTAAAACAAAACCGATTGAATCCGAGTTAATAGCGGTGGCAGAATCAGCGCTAGAGCAACCAATAAGGATGCGATCGCCGAGACGAGAACAGCACCAGCGGCACAGTCTTTAGCAATTTTGGCAAGCTCATGGTAAGACTGTTTAACGGTTAAGTCAACTACTGACTCAATGGCCGTATTTAACAACTCCATCACCATTACCAGACCACTCGTCAGAGAAATGACGGCAATTTCCACAGAGCTTAACTGTAAAAAAACACCCAAGCCAATGGCTAGGGTGCCCATGATTGTATGAATACGAAAGTTTCGTTGGGTAATAAAGGCATAGCGGACTCCTGTCCAGGCATACTTAAAACTAAGGAATAAAGTGGGGGCAATCTGCCAAGCTAAGTCTCTGTTTCGGTTAATCAGCGGATCGGAGTGGTTGGGCTTGGGCATCGACAGGTCTGAAGGTATAGACAGAGAGTGCGATGTAAGGTATTTGGAAGTAGAAGATTGAGCCTTTTGTAACACCATTGACTTTAAATTCCATCGGGAAAGGACACTGATAAACGGTAGATATCACCATCGCTAAAGAGTTAGCTCCACGGTCTGAAGTAAGATTTCCTGCTGATTCAGCATTTCTTTTAAACTTTCTTCATCGGGATGATCCCAGCCCAGAAGATGGAGTAGACCGTGAGTCGCTAACCACGCTAGTTCTGTTTGTAAGGAATGCCCTTGTTGTTGAGCCTGCCGCTCAGCCGTTTCGACCGAGATTACGAGATCACCAAGATATAAAGGGAAAGACAGCGGCATGGAAGTCGGCAACTGAGGAGAGTTTACCTCCAAAGCGGCAAAAGCGAGTACATCGGTCGGTTGATTTTTATGACGATACTGGGCATTGAGGGACTGAATTTCTGTATCGTCTGTGAGACGAAGCGTCAGTTCGTAGCCGTCAGCCGCCGGAAGATCAGATTGTAGGGCTTCTAGCCATCGCTCGAACCAACATTCCCAGGTTGGGGTCGAAATGGGGCAGGATAAGGAGTCAGCCTCGGTAGCAGCTAGCTCAGAGGCTGTGGAAAAATAATCCTGCACATTCACTTCGACTTCCACTTGAGTCCTGTCTCCTAAAGTCTTGTCGCTAGAGGTTTAACGGGTGAGATAAGCAAGACCAACCATTACAGTTAAAAGACCTACAGTAGTTAGGAAGAAATGCTGTAGAGACTTTCCCCGCTTACGTACCATATTACGCATGGCGAGTTTGACGTAACTGGGTTTGGGTTCAGTGGAAGCGGCTCCCGCCACCGTCGTCTCTTCAAGGGGACTTTGTTCTGGCTCCGTAGTGGGTGAAGATGGCTGGCTCATAAAAAACAATAAGTTTAGCTCTAAGGGTTTTTTATGTTTCTAATGTAACAGTTGCCTTTACAATTGCAGCTCAATTATAGGCAGAGCAACCGTGTTCTGCAAAGATCACGGGATTTTAATTTGGGATCTACCACAGCCACATGCTGAAACCTGAGTCAGGATGTGGCTGGGACAAGTTTAGATGAGCTGATTTTCCTGACGCAGGTAGGCTTCAATAAAAGGGTCGAGGTCGCCGTTCATCACATCCCCGACAGCCGTTGTTTCCACATTCGTGCGTAAGTCTTTCACCATTTGATAAGGATGGAAGACGTAATTGCGAATTTGGTTACCCCAAGCCGCTTCTACCATGTCGCCTCGAATTTCAGCCACTTCTTTAGCGCGTTGCTCTTGAGCGATAATCAGTAGCTTGGCTTTTAGAATCGCGAGGGCTTTTTCCTTGTTTTGGAGTTGACTACGCTCCTCGGTACAGCGCACCGCCACCCCCGTGGGAATATGCCGAATCCGCACGGCTGTTTCCACCTTGTTAACGTTTTGCCCACCCTTCCCGCCTGCACGGGAGGTTGTGATTTCTAAATCTTTGTCTGGAATGTCCAGCTCAACTGAATTATCAATCATCGGCATGATTTCCACCCCAGCAAAACTGGTTTGGCGCTTGCCGTTGGCATTGAAAGGAGAGATTCGCACCAGTCGATGGGTTCCTTTCTCGGCTTTCAGGTAGCCATAAGCATGACGTCCATCAATTTCCAAGGTGGCGGATTTAATCCCCGCTTCATCCCCTTCCGAGTTTTCCGCCAGGTGTACTTTGTAGCCACGCTTCTCCGCCCAACGGGTGTACATGCGTAAGAGCATTTCTGCCCAGTCTTGAGCATCTGTACCCCCAGCACCCGCATTGATGGTGAGGACGGCTCCTTTGGCATCGTAGGGTCCAGAGAGAAGCTGTTCTAACTCCCAACGGTCCAGTTCGTGGCTGAGCTGATTCAGGTTGGTTTGAGCTTCTGTGAACAGAGCCGTGTCAGCTTCGAGTTCTAGCAGTTCCAAAACCGCTTTGGCGTCTTCTAGCTTAGACTGCCACTGATTGTACTGCTCGATATTGGATTTGAGGTCATTGAGTTGTTGCAGCGTTTGCTGAGCTGCGTTTTGATCATCCCAAAAATCGGGTTGAGCCGCTAGTTGCTCTAAGTCTTGAATTTTGGCGTTGAGAGCGGCAACGTCAAAGATAGTCCTGGGTTTTACCCAGGCGGTGTGACAACGTTTCGACGTCGCGTTTAATTTCTAATACTTCCATAAGAATTGCAGTCCTTCGCGACCACTTGAGGGTTGCATTGTCGATTTTGACATCCTCCTCGGCCTAAAGGCACGAGGATTCCCAAC
>DATNQL010000234.1:0-2063 GCA_036704025.1 Stenomitos sp. | reverse complement strand
AATACGTGGGTTGCTCCAGATATATGGAGCCGTGCTGATAGCCTCCTCAGTGTAAGAGTAAGGTTGATTTTGTCAAACAAAGACAATTACTAGTAGTGTAAGGTTTCAAGCATGACAGAGTACAGAAGACTACGTACTCCTGATTGAAAAAATGTCTGCAAGGGATGCGTTTCATGAACTTGTCAAGACTGCTCTTCAGAATGAGGGTTGGACAATAACTCATGATCGGTACCATATCGATTTAGGATTTGTTGATTTTTATATCGATTTGAGAGCAGAAAGGTTACTGGCAGCTACGAAGGATGATGAAAAAATCGCAGTTGAGATAAAGACATTTCTTGCTACATCCACTATTTCTGAGTTTCATACCGCGATTGGGCAATTTATCAACTACCGTATTGCGCTAGAAGATGACGATCCAGAACGACAGCTTTATTTAGCGGTTCCCTTGGACATTTATAAACGCTTTTTCAAATACCCATTCATTCAGACAGTAATTGGGCGTAATCAAATTCCGCTCATAGTCTACAACACCCAAAAGCCGGAGATTGCACAATGGATAAGCTAAGTTGGTACCGTCAATACATTCAGGAGTTGCTTACCCAACGGGCTAAACTGCGATCGCCTTCTGATCCAGTTGAAAGTGAGACGATATTCGACACCGTGAGCGATCGCTATCAGCTTGCCAATGTGGGATGGAAAGATGGCAGTACTCGTATTTATGGATGTGCTAACTTGCCTCTAAATCGATTACACTCATCCAGCAGCGTATTAAGTTCCGCAGCAACTTTCCAAGGATTACGACCTTTGAAAGGGGCAGCAATGACTGCTTCATAAGGATTTTTTCCGGTTTGCTTAACGGCTGCGATCGCAGCTTGGTTTGAGAGTCCTCGTCCAGCCACAAGCCAAGCCGCTAAAACGTGTCCTGTGCGTCCAATCCCGCCAGAGCAATGAACAACCACCTTCTCCTGATGTTGGTTGGCAAGTGCTAAGAACGGCAAAATTTGGTGGATGAGGATTTCAGGGGTGGCAAAGTGAAAATCCTCGATTGGTGTCCAACACACTTGATCGAGTCCAAAGGTCTGTCGGTAAACGTCAAGTAAATTGGAATAGCGCCTTAGTTGAGATTCAGGAAGTAAACAGCAGACGCGTTGGATGTCTTGATTTTGCATAAATTCAATCCACTCATTCACTTGCTCGTTGCTATATCCCGGTCGAGCAGAGCCAAACACGATGGGTTCGTGCTCTGAAGCGGGAGCAAATTTATACATAGTGAGCGCATCAAATTGTTCAACGACTGATCTTATAGCAAAAGGCAGACCGGAGCTTTAGTGAGGACATAGGGCAGAAGGCCGTCCCGATGAAAAAATTTCATAGCCATGAATGAAAATAGTCCTCCCTTACACCCTACACCCCACACCCTACACCCCACTTTCAAGTCAGAAGGGAAAAGATTGACGGGTCAAGGTTTCAGAGTTTGAATTTGTCCTAATTGCCTTGGCGACTGCTATAACTCTTAAGCAAAGTACCTGGCGATTGAAAGATACTGTTGGCGAATTCATGTGGGGTGACCCCCCAAACAGGGAAATTCTGTAGGGGTACCCCTTGTGGGTACCCTACATCCAAGCAGGGCATCCACAAGGGATGCCCCTACAAACCCCTAAAATCTGGGTTTTGGAGATGAGAGGTCAAACCCCTCGTTAATTGACCAACAGTATCTTGAAATGGCGGCTACACAAACAAAGCCTGCCTCCGCAGACTGAATTGAGTCCGTGCAGGCGGACTTGGTTTGTATAGCCCCAGACTTCCAGTCTGCGGGCAATTGCAAATTTGAGATGCTCCCAATTTTTGAGGGTGGTTGGCATAGCGGCTGTGCAGCAGACTTTTAATCTGCACTAGATAGGTTCAACTCCTATACCACCCACTTCATCCTACTTATGGGGTTGGCGTCAGGGTCATAAGCTGTTACGCATTTAATTTGTATACCTTCACACCCCACACCCTACACCCCACACCCCTTTCAAAAATTTTTATATCCAATTTAGATGCGCCGCAGCTTAATT
>DATNQL010000233.1:0-9506 GCA_036704025.1 Stenomitos sp. | reverse complement strand
GTGGAATTTGCCCCCTAAATCCCCCAAGGAGATCCCCCTCCCGTCCTCCTCACTAAAGCTCCGGTTAAAAAGGGGGAAGCCAGATGTTGCTACGCTTTTAAAAGTCTGGGGGACTTTGAACTTTGGCTCCCCCAGAATTGGGGGTTGGGGGGCGGATCGGCTCGTTAAGTCAGTGCCATTCATCCTAAAATGCCCCCTCGCATCCCCCCATGCTGGGGGACGGAGGGGCGAAAATTCACAGTGGCAAGAGATCTATATAAACACACTCAAATTTCATAGTGCCAGAATGGCTGCTTTTCTTGAAGAACAATCCGTTTACGAGAGAGACGCTCAATCATTCCCTGCTTTTCAAACTCATTGAGGAGCCGTGTCACTGTAACTCGGGTCGTGCCAATGATTTCAGCAATTTCTTGATGAGTTAAATGCAGATCAATCAATTGTCCTTGCTGAACTTCCTGACCAAACTTTCTCGCGAGCCAATTCAACAATCGCAGCAGCGAAACGTCAATCGAACGGTAATGAAGAATTTCCAAAAACTCGTGATATTGCTGAACATGCCGGATCAGAACTTCATTGACGAGGTACCACTGATCGAGCGGGATGCGAATCACCTCTACAGGCGTGAGACATTCCATTTGAAACGGATCTGCCTTGGATAGCACCCGACCCACCACATCTCCTGCACCCCATATACCCAGCGTGACTGTTGTTCCGTCTTCTAGCAGGGTTAAAGTCCGAACCGCACCCGTTTCAATTTGCCACAAAGAATCTCGGCTTGGGGGCAGTACAGAGCGACGTGCAAATTGACTTCGTTTGATGTCAACAGAGCCAGTTGATAACAGCGAAAAAGCAGCCATTTCACTCATCCTGATTGTGAAACATCTTTGACCGCATCTAGTATCTAGGGGTTGCCAAAGAGGGGTCAGATCCAATCCGTTTCCATCACCTCCGGATTCCCCAAAACAGGGGAATAGGGGAGAGAGGGTTGACAGCCTTAAACCAGGAGTCTACCAGTCGAATTGGGTATACGAGGAATTTTAACAGTAAAAATCACTATTCCGATAGATGAACTGTAGTTTACGCGATAACAATATTAGCGTCTTCGTCGGGGCGAGGGAAAATGCCACGATGGAAGCACCGCAATCATTCACTTTGCCATGAGTCAACCCAACCCACTCCGGTTAGTCTCTTATCTTGCGCCCAATATGTTTGGCTTCTACCAGGCTGTTGGAGCCTCTTTGAGTCGGGTATTAGGGATAGAAACACAAGTAGTGCAGAGTCAGTATGACCCCCTAGAAGACCCGATGATGCTAGAGGGGCAGATAGATTTGGCGTTTATCTGTGGCTTGCCCTTCGCACGGCGTCATCGAGTCATTTCCAGTCAACTCCAAGCGTTAGTTGCGCCCGTGATGCAAGCCAGTCGCTATGAAAATCGCCCAATTTACTTCTCAGATCTGATTGTGAGCGCCCAAAGCAACCTTCAAAGCTTTGCTGATTTAGCGGGTAAAACCTGGTGCTACAATGATCCCGGCTCGAACAGTGGTTACAACTTGGTGCGACAACGGCTGATTCAGGGGGGTTACCCCAGTCGCTTTTTCGGTCAGGTGATGCCATCCGGCACCCATCAGCGTTCCATCCGATGGGTGATTGAGGGACAGGCGGATTGTGCGGCGATTGATAGCACGGTGTTAGAGCAAGAATTGCGAGATTTTCCGGAATTTTCGACCAATTTACGGGTGATTGAGTCGCTTGGCCCCTGCCCGATGCCACCAATCGTGGCGGCACAACGGCTAGGTACAGATTTGATGAACGCCTTACGTTCGGCACTGTGTGAACCGGATGCAGAACTGGAAGCGGCTATGAGGCGATCGCACATTTTGAAATACGTTCCTGTACAGCGTGAAGATTACGAGGAACTGGCGACAATATATGATGCGGCGGTAGAAGCAGGATTTGAAGCGATCGCTTAAGCACTGAGATGTCCGACCACCTCAACCAGTTTGGCGTAAGTTTGAGCCAAGGCTAAACCTTTAGACTGACATAAGTCTTCAATCCATTGCGTGGCTTGATTCGGTTTGATGGTCATTTTCGACTTTGCCATCATGAGCTTCCCCGTGGGATATTGGAACAGTCCCGGAGCTTGGGGGATGGGTGTCACAGTCGGTTCACTCTGAAGCAAGGGAATGTAACGACGGGAGGCAAAGCGCTTTTCTAACAGCTTAATCGCTTCATGGTTTTGATTGGCACGCAACCAGGCATCGAGATAAATTTGTTCAAATAAATCGCGTTGGGCATGGCTACCTCCAATCGTCTGTAGGCGGCTCATGATCGGGCCAAGTTCACCAATCGCTCTTTCCCATTTGCCTTGAGCATGAGCCGCCATTCCTCGTGCGGCGGGTACAGCTACCTCATTCCACGCCCGTTGCACAGAAGAGTCAGCCGTTTTGGCGTAGGCTTGCATACTCAAAAGCATCTCCGTCACTTGCTCTGCGTGACCGGCCTTTGATAGAGCGTAAATGTAATGCAAATCTTGGAAGGGTAAGGCGTGTTCGTGAATCCGCGCCGTAAGATGAGGGGCGAGTTCCTGCCATCGATTGCCCACCTCGACCCCTCTTAATTCCAAGCGCAACAACAGGGAAATCGCGCCAATGGGGTCTTTGGATGAGTCTTTCCAAGCCCGACCCCAGACGTGAGTGTCATAGAGTGATAGGACTTTCTGAAACTGTTGCTTCTCTAAATAATAGAGAGCGATGTGCCACCAATTATGGGTGTACAGCATGGAATTGCAGTTTTCCCAGGTATCACAGAGACTTTCCATCCACAGAATGCCCTCTTCGAGTCTCCCCTGCATTTCCAGCACATGGGCCACTGCATGGTGTGCCCATGGGTCATTTCGGTTCATTTCGGTTGCCAGTTGTCCCATGCCTTCCGCCTCGTCGAAACGGTGGCACTGCTCTAAACCGAAGGCAATCATGCCGTATAGATAGTGATTTTCCCGGTTTGCGGGTAAAACTTTTTCGGCAATTGAGAGGAGTGCTTCTGGATTCCCCTGATAAAAATAGTGGTACTGTCCCATTTGGACGGCAACCACATCACGGGGAAACTTTTGGGTGAGAACTTCTAGGTAGGCAATGGATTTATCAATCGCACCGATTGCCCAAGCTTCAACCGCCGAGATGTAAAGCTGTTCTCGCTCCGTGGCTTTGTGTTTAAACTGTTTAGCGGCTTGCAGATAAGGCAAGGCTTGACGACGAGACTCTGCTCTTTCGTGGGAGAGGTACAACGCAGCGGCATGGGCATTGGCGATCGCACATTCGGGATCGGACTCTATTCCTGTAAAAATAGCTACGGTATCCTTGCCATAGGCCAGTGCCTGGTCAGTATAGCGATTAATAGCCGCAATGGTTTCGGGCGAATTTGTAGTAACGTCTAATCCTTGAGAATCCTGTAGCATTTTTATGCCCCTAAATGGCCTTTTCTATACCCCACCGATTCCATCGAGGTCACCCCTGCCGCAATCTACGATAAATCGGTCGGAATACCGTAATTAAGAAGTATCACATAGCGCTCAGTAGACTGCAAGAGATGGCTATTGGAGAAAAATTTATGTCATAACGAAGGCTTAAGTGGCTTCCAGCCTACGTTCGACTCGCTTCTCAAGTTTTGATACCCTGCCAATATCCGTCTTTATATGCTGACCTAATTAGGAAGTAATATATGGATTCGCTGGATGACTTTACTAAGTCTTATATTCTCTGTATGTATAGTTTGTGAGAGCTTCAACTTGTCACTGCCACGCCCGGCTGAGATCGATTCCGGTTAAACACCCATCGTTAGGATTGACGCGGGGACATGGGGACGCAGGGACGCGGGGATTAAGGTGTAGCTGAACTGTTGTCATCAACAGCCCCTAGCATTTTCAGTGTGAATTTCTGAGCGGTCGTCAAACCCGTAATATCCGTGATATTCATCCCCTCATAGGGTCTAGGAATTCGCAGCGTTTTCAGACACGCCCTGAACCCGTCTTGAGAATTTTGAGTTTGTCTTCTGTGAATTATCCCTTTGCACGGTGTGAACCAAAGCTGATACTCACCTCCTTTGGGTGTCATCCCCAGAGGGACTGGAAGGGTTGCCTTTCCCGAAAAGATAGACCTATTGCTCCAAGCGGTGTTGTACTCTTGAGATGTCACCAACGTCGAGGAGTGAGAGCAGAAGATTTCAGAACACTCCGGCTTGACCTTCCATAGCTTAATCGTTTCATCTTGACTACAACTGGCAAGAATTTGACCATCGGGACTGTAGGCGAGGAAACGCACCCATTTATCATGCCCTTGCAAAATTTCGCAGCGTTGCCAAGTCGAGACATCCCAGAGTTTGATGATCCCATCCGCACCGCTACTGGCAAAGGTTTGCTCATCTGGATCAAAGGCAACAGACAACACTGGCCCTGTATGTGCCTGCAAGGTTTTGTAACATTCTCCAGTGTTGACTTGCCACAGCTTAATTGTGCCATCTGCGCTACCACTGACCAAAACTTGCCGATTAGGACTAATAGCACAAGCCCGTATCCAACTCTGATGCCCCTGCAAGGTTTGGATACAGCAACCCGTGTCAACATCCCACAGCTTGAGCGTTTGGTCTTGGCTACCACTGGCGAGAAGTTTCCCATCCGCACTCAGGCTAATCGACCAGATGCCACCCCGATGTCCCTGTAAGGTTTTGCGGCATTCTCCTGTAAGAATATCCCAAAGTTTGATCGTGCCGTCGAGACTCCCACTGCATAGAGTTTGCCCATCCGGACTAAAGAGGACAGAAAAAACCGCGTCCTTATGCCCTGTGAGGGTGTTCAGATGTTGCCCACTCAGGATATCCCATAATTTGATGGTTCGGTCTTCACTGCCACTGGCAAGAATCCCTCCTAATCCTATCGCTTCCCTCTCACCGCTTTTAATCAGGGAGGTTGGGGGGTTGGGACTAAATGTGACCGACCAAATCCAACTCTTGTGTGCTGGAAATCCTCGAATCAACTTTCCTGTTTTGCTATGCCACAACCGAATAACACCATCTTGACTGCCACTGGCAAGAGTAGTCCCTTGAGCATTGAACGCGACTGACCAAACTCCATTACTATGCCCTTGTATGGTTTTCAGACAAAGGTTGGTGCGTGTCTCCCAAACCCTTACCGATTGGTCTTCACTGCCACTGGCTAATAGACAATCGGACGTGCCTAAAGTGGCTACGGCTTTGCTTACAGGACTAAAGGCGACAGACGAAATCCAACTCGTGTGTCCTTGGAGAACTCTCCGGCATTCACCCGTGTGCTGATTCCAGAGACGGATAGAATGGTCATCACTTCCACTCGCGAGGGTTTTGCCATCCGGACTAAAGGCAACGGTACGGATTGGCTGGGTATGTCCTCGTAAAGATTTAAGGCATTTCCCACTGCTAATCTCCCACAGTTTGATGGTGCGATCGCTACTGCTACTCGCGAGAGTTTTGCCATCCGGACTGAAGGCGACTGACCAAACTCGGTCGGTGTGTTCTTCTAGAATGCTTAAACATGCACCCAGATTAATATCCCACAATCGCACCGTACCGTCATAACTGCCACTGGCAAGGAGATATTCCGAGAATAGGGGAGTAGGGTGAATGGGTAATGGGTAATGGGTAATGGGTAATGAGTTTTCCCTAACCCCTGAATTCTTCTGTACTCTTCTGGCAGAATATTGGGGAGCAAAGGCAACAGAGCGAACTTCGTCCGTGTGTCCTGATAAAATCTTGAACAGTTGGCCTGTTCTGACATCCCAAACCCTCACCCAACGGTCTTCGCTGCCAGTCGCGAGGAGACGACTATCCGGACTAAAAGCTAGGGAAAATACGCGATCGCTATAGCCTTGAAACTGCTTAATGCATTCCCCAGTTTGCACATCCCAAAGGTTAACCGTTCGGTTAGCACTGCTAGCTAGAAAATGACCATCAGGACTAAAGGCAACAGACCAAACCCAGCCTTCATCAACTTTACAAGTTAACAGATGTTTGCCGGTTTCAACTTGCCAAACATGAATTTCGTGATTCACATCCCCAGTTGCCAATAGCTGACCATCAGGGCTAAAGGCAACCGATAAAATTTGACTAAGGGTATCTGTAAAGATTGACTTTGCTAGATTCGCGTGAGCAAAATTAACCTGATGCAGATTGACTCGTTCTAGATCAGCTTGCCAAACCGTAAGATAGGAAAAATCCCAACAGCTAAGATCAGAGGAAAGGTGGCAAAGAAGGTTCAAAATATTGCCAGCAATATAGCCAGTTTCCTGGAATGATTTGCCCCGCACTTCTGAAAGAATTTGCCTAAATTGGTCTTCTAGTCGTTCCTTACTATTAGCATGGAGTAACTTCTCGGCAACGGGTTTGAGAATGAGGCGGATTTGAGTTTCTCGAATATAATTTTTGGTTTGAGCTTTCATCAGGGCATGAGTCTTGAATAGGCCAAGCCCCGACCCATTGAGCGTGTCTACAAATCTCCTAAGCTCTAAACAAATTTGTTCGATCAACCGCTCAGTCATATACTCCATGACCACTGGTTGTAGGGTGAACAAAGTCCGGTTCTTTTCGATTAACGTTGGCGTAGCTTTATCGAGTAGACATCGTCTTTCTAAAGATGTTAATGCTTCCAGTAAGTCAGCCAGGGATACCTGGGGCACAAAGTCTGTCCGTAATTCTGACAACGTTACAGGTTCTCGGTTAATGGCTAGCCAATACATCACCTGCTGTTCTAAATCCGACAAACGATCGATTTGGTGAGCTAATAAATCTCGAACATCTCCAAAAACTAAATTCCCCTGCTGTAAACATTCAATAAAATTGGCAAGACTACCCTCGAAAAAATCCTTGATGGCACAAGCAACCATCTGTAAAGCCAGAGGATTGCCTGCATAGTGTTGAACCAAAATTCTCCATTCTTCAATCGAACCCGAAAAATCTCCCTTAACGCTGAAAATATTCTGTACTGCCGTTTCACACAATCCCGTTAATCGCAGTGATCGGATGGGCAGTGTTTTCCCTTCGATCGCAGCAATTTCTTTCGGTTTTTCTCGACTGGTTAGCACCAGTGTACTTTGATGCTCTGTTTGTCCCAAACATTTCAATAACTGACCATAGTCTTCATACCCAGCTAAATAACCCCCACCGCGATCGCCTGGTTGCATGATTGTCTCGACATTATCAAAAACAAGCAAGCAGCGATGTCGGCGCAAGCCATTCAATAGATTTAAAATGCGAAGATTGAGCGTATCCGGTCGTTTGATATCTGGTTCTATGCCTAAGAATTGAATCAGTTCTATTAATAGTTCCTGGAGCAGTGGCGCATTATGAAGACTGCGCCAGATAACATACTCAAACTCACCCTGAATCTGTTTAACGAGTTTTACCGATAAAGAGGTTTTGCCAATGCCACCCATGCCAAATAAACCAATCAGTCGGCAGCCATCTTGAACAATCCACTGCTCCAAAGTGATGAGTTCTTCACGCCGTCCATAGAATACAGATACATCTGGGGCATCTCCCCAATCCTGGCGAGTTGGGTAATCGGTAATGGGTAATCGGTAATGGGTAATCGGTAATGGATGATTATTTTTTTCAATGATTGATGATTGATGACCTACAGTCTTTTTCAACTCTCTCGCTTTTCGCTGCAAAACGAGTTGAACATTACTTTTAGTGACCTTTTCGCCAAAGGCTTTAGAGAGTAATTGCCATAACTGGGAACCCGTCTGCTTAACATAACCCAACTCATAGCCAGAGGTTTTTGCGATCGCTTGATACGACTGATCTTCCCAAGCATGACGAAATACCGTCACTTGCAGCTTGCTTAAACGATTTTCACTTAAAGTTTGCTCAACAATGGTCAGTGCTTCTTCAGGATTCATGGCTCAAAAAGCCCAGTCAGATGAAAAGGAGGAGTGAGAGATTTCTCTACCTATCTGCTGAAACGGGTTTCTGTAATGGGTAGAAATGCATACTACAGTTTCCTAAATTTGTCCACTGTCAATTTAGTGACATTTTGCGAACTTTCCTCGCACCTTTTTCGCACCTTTTAGAACCCCACAACTGAAGTCATCCTGGTAGTCTCTCCTTAACGCAACAGCTGACACCAAGCACAGTCAAGCGTTAGCGATGAGGGCAAAAACGGCGTCGCCGCTACACCTCTACATCCTTTCGCCAGGAGAGTCATAACGAGTGAGTACTAGCAGGTCTTTCCACCTATCCCGCCGTCAAGTCGTTCGTGGACTTTTAGCCACCACAGCCTTTGGGGTAACTTCTAAATTTGGCACGGGTTGCAGTTCATCAACTGGAAGTCAATCCAGTTCGGGGGGCGCAGGTAAGCCCATTGTGATGGGATTCATTTACGTTGGCCCCAAAGATGACTATGGCTATAACCAAGCCCACGCCGAGGGGAAAGCGGGGGTTTCCAAATTAACCTGGGTCAAAAGCGTAGAGCAGGCCAACGTACCGGAAACGACGGACGTACAGGAAGCCATGCGGAACATGATCGAGCAGGATGGGGCAACTGTGATATTCCCCACCTCCTTCGGCTACTTTGACCCCCATGTCCTGAAAGTGGCTCAAGATTATCCAGAGATTCAATTTTTACACTGTGGCGGACTGTACCAGGAAGGAAAACACCCGAAAAACGTGGGCAGTTACTTTGGCTACATTGATGAAGCTGAGTATGTAGCAGGAATTGTTGCTGCCAAAACTTCCAAGACTGGCAAATTAGGGTTTATTGCTGCCAAACCCATTCCCCAGGTACTCCGAAATATCAACAGCTTTACATTAGGGGCACGCAGCGTTAACCCTAAAGTTTCCACTCAGGTTATCTTCACCGGAGACTGGTCGTTGCCTGTTAAAGAAGCAGAAGCCGCGAACAGCATGGCTGACCAAGGGGTTGATGTGATCACCTGTCACGTAGACAGCCCCAAAGTAATTGTGGAAACCGCTGAAAAACGCGGCATTTTTACAACGGGTTACCACGCCAATCAATCTGTACTAGCGCCCAAAGGCTATCTCACAGGTGCAGAGTGGGATTGGACAAACGTCTATTCCAAATACGCAGAAATGATTCGCGCTGGCAAAACCTTGATGAACGGAGGGATTCCGCACATAGTACGGGGGGGCTTTAAGGAAGGATTTTTGAAGTTATCGGCCTACGGTTCTGCTGTCAATGATGAGGCGAAAAAGCTTGCTGATGCCGCTAAAGCTAAGTTTACGGATGGCAGCATGGTGGTTTACAAAGGCGGATTACAAGATAACACAGGCAAAGTCGTCATTCCAGCAGGCAAGGATTTAAAACAGCAAGACGGTGAACTCGAAAAGATGAATTGGCTGGTTGCAGGCGTCGTCGGCAAAGTCGGCAGTTAGTCATTGGTAATGGGTGATGGGTAATGGGTAATGGGTAATGGGTAATGGGTAATGGGTAATGGGTAATGGGTAATGGGTAATGGGTAATG
>DATNQL010000232.1:0-3746 GCA_036704025.1 Stenomitos sp. | reverse complement strand
TTCACCCACAGTAAGGCATAACTCAAGCCAGCCAAGGCTAAGCCCAAATGCCAAGCACTGCGACGCCAAATAGTTTTGACTCTGGAGTCTTGTACGGGTAACGTAGGCGTCGCACCTACTCGTGACTGATGAGTACCCAGCGTCAACGCCCATTCGCCCACCATGAGAGCTAGTAAGATTGCTGCCCATTCCTCTCGGTGCAGGTGTGGGAACAGGTAATCAATGGCGCACAGAATAGCCGTTATACCCGTAATGTGAGTCAGGTACACCAGTAGTTCAAGATGACGGGCACGACCCAGAACTGCACGTCGTTGGCTGACAATCCCCAACGTAATGGTGGAATTCAGTAAATTGAGTGTCCGCAGCAGGGGATTAACGGAACTGATGACGGTTAGGAGGGTGCCAAACGAGAAAGTGATCGCTTCTCCAAACTCAGCCAAATCAGTTTTCTCTCGTCGCTCCAGCCAGTCTATTAACCCGACGATGATGATTAGGTAGGGAAACAAAACTAAGCTCAACAGGGCAAACGGGGTATCCTCGGAATGGGTGAGCTGGGTGGCGGTTGTCACTAACTGTGTTTGGATATTGCCTGGAATCAATCGCCAAAACAGCCAAATGGATTGCAATCCTATGCAGAAAATAGCCAGAAAGTCAAGTTTCTGCCAAAAGCGTTGTAAGCGACTACTGAAGAACCACAAGCCTAATCCACTCACTGCGATCGCTTGCCAGGGAAACTCGACTCCCACGGAAACCAGCCAGCCCACAAACAGCAACCCACCCCCTAGCCACTCCCAACTCAACTGAGTTAATTCGGATTCCTCGGCTGACAACCTTTGTTGTTGCTGGGATAGCCAAGAGAGGAACCAGCCGTAGGCACCAATGGCTAAACCGAGCTGCTGGATATCCACACCCGCAACAAAAATGGCTCTAAATAGAAGAATGCCGATGCCATACACCGCGATTTGGAACGTAGCAGGATGTAGGATATAGGATGAAGCCCTTCCCCCAGACTGGGATGAATGATTCCTGCCTTGAGGCTTCCGCTTCCTGCATTCCCGATAGAAGGTGGCTAAGGTAGTACCTGTCCCCAAATAAACCGCCACCCGAGGAAATCCGGGCAAACTCCAACCCCAGTGCAGATAACTGAGCGCCAAATAATTGAGGATGGGTAAAGGCGGTTGTTGCTCCCGCTTCCAGATGAAAAACGCAATCGCACTCAGGATAGGGGTAGCACAAGCCACCACTATCCAATCGACGGGATTACGCCACAACCCAAAGCCGTCCATTGCCCAAAAGTTGACCGGCACCAGTAGCAGCGTCACAATCTGCAACGTCTGAGCCGTTAAGCGTAAATTACTCTGGCGATTCGCCCAGGCACAAACAGCCCAAAACGTTAAGGTATACCCTAATAACACCCCATACTGCCCAGAGGCTGGGAAATTCTTCCATTGACTGGCGGCTAGCACCCCAGAGGACACCACCACCATAAACACGCCCAAAAACAGCAGCCACCTGACGCTGAGTTCTGCCTGAAGCGACTGCAACATTTCCGTGAGCCAGAGGGGGGACGAACTGCGTTGTTTGGCTAGCGTTGGTTCCTCTGGAGCAAAGTCTGTGGCGAACTCCGGCAACCCCTGGGGTGTTGGTGTTCGGGGTGAGCTTGCCGATGATGTTGTGGAGACGGTTGGCGTGGGAATTGGCAGTGGTAGTAGACAAGTCAGATTTTCTCGGCACAGCTTTTGCACGAGAGCGTCTGACAGCAACCCTAAGCGCAAAAACGCATCTAAACCTTGTAAAAGTTCAGGATTAGATGCTTGAGTTGTGAGTTCAACTTTGAGTTGAGTTTGGGAAAGTAAACCCAAGCGCCGCCATATAGTTAAACCTTTTAACAGAGCAGGCTGAGCCGTACTAGTCGTTACTTCAATTTTGATTGAACGATCTGCCCAAGGCGGCAGCGCTTCGCGATCGCGTGGCGATGACATAAGCAGCAATCCCTTATACCCAATCTCATCATGACTCTAGATTGGGCATTTTACCGATTGCCGTTCACACTTTGTTCAACTGTCCACTTACTCAAACCCTAGCAAAAAAGGCTCAAGCTGTAATGCCTGAGCCTTTTTCAAGTTAATTGAGCTGTAAGGCTCTAGTAGCGGCGAGAGAAGCTGTTGTTTCTCCGGTTACCACCACCACCACCACCAGGACCTCTATCTTCGCGAGGCTTCGCCTTATTCACTTTCATATCACGACCCATCCACTCAGCTCCGTCAAGAGCCTCAATCGCTGCTGTTTCTTCAGCTTCTGTACCCATTTCCACAAAAGCAAAGCCGCGTAAGCGACCTGTTTCACGGTCTGTGGGTAGCTGAATCCGCTTTACAGAACCATATTCTGCAAAAACAGCACTGAGGTCTTCTTGAGTGACCTCGTAGGAAAGGTTGCCTACATAAATGGACATAGATTATCTCCAAAATCAGAGGGTGTAGAGAGATAGATTTCGGAGAGAAGCCTGTTAAGACCACAAGGAGTAAAGCCTGTCAATGCTAGAAACAAACGCTACAACCGAATTTATTCTCATCGGCTAGTCTAGCACAGGGCTGACACCTCATGGTTAGAGAGCCAGAATTGTTACAAAACGCAAAAAATGGTTACACAACAAAGTTGTCCAGACGAGAAGCCTCGTGTTCGCAATCCCACTCAATACAAAGCAAAGGGACTGTGAACTCCTGAACACCTGAGTATCTGAGAATACCATCGCCAGGGATTTTTCACACAACCTGTTCCACAACGGGTGAGGCAAAAACGGTCAGTCCATTAGGAATACACTCAATTTCCGCAGGAGTTGTGCCGATAATTTCACCATCCACTACGATTTTTTGAGGTGGGTCTGTTGTCACCTTAATCCGCTGGGTGCGTAAGTGGATAATGTCCGGTCGGTTGGGAGCAGTCTGGATTAAAGCGGAGCCAAAAAGGCTAAGCATGGCATTCACAGCTTGGAGCTTAGTGCTGGGTGTAGCAATAGTCAAATCTAACAGACCATCGGTCGCAATCACCTGCCCTAATCCTTGAGCCAAAACAGAGGTTGGTGGTGCAGCGTTGGCAACGGTGACGGCTCCTGCCAGGAACTCATTGACGACGCCCTCAATTTCAATCTGGGTGGCAAACAGTTCGTGTTCGTTAAGTTGTTGAATACCCGCTACGATATAGGCTAAGGCTCCGAAGCGGCTTTTCGCTTCTCGATTGGCTCGTTCCACCATTTCTGCCTCAAAGCCAATACCCGCCAGCAAAATCATCGGGAAGCCGTTACAGCGAGCGGCATCCACAATCCGAGTTGTCCCCGCTAAAAGCGTTTCGCAAGCTCCTCTAATATTGGTGGGAATTCCTAAGGCAACGGCAAAGGCATTGGCGGTTCCCCTGGCGATTATCCCCAAAGGTATGCCTGTGCCAATCACGGCTCCTGCTACGGCGGAGACTGTACCATCACCACCCGACGCAATGATCAATTCGGCTCCTTGGGCGATCGCATCCTGTGCCAATTGTTCTGCACTGAGTTCCGGGGTCGTCAAGTGAACATTTAAGAGAATTTGGGGTTCTAAAAGCTGGTGGATTAGGGCTAAATCTTGCTGTGCATTCCCTTGACCGGAAACGGGGTTAAAGATTAGATAACCGATACGAGTCTGACGCAACATGGCCACGATCGCTTCGGCTGTGGCGAGGTTTGTGGCTAAAGGAATGTTGTGAACCTCGCAGAT
>DATNQL010000231.1:0-6180 GCA_036704025.1 Stenomitos sp. | reverse complement strand
TACCCATTACCCATTACCCATTACCAGAAATTACAGATTGTAATACTTAACTAGTGGGTAAATTAGGTTTTAACGTTTAAAATCTGCCCTTGACATAAGAAAAACGAATGCTCTTTTTTGTAAGGTGGGTCATGCCCACCTTACGACTTATTTCTCCCGTTAACAGAATTATTGGGAGTCAAGTTCTAAGCCAAAACAAGAACTACACTCAGTCAGTTTGGCAATAAGTTGTACCGTTGGGCATGATTGCACCTTCCAAGGAGGCTTCACTTAAATTGGCTCCTTCTAAATTGGCTCCAATTAAATTCGCTTCATTCAGATTAGTGCTACTAAGATTAGCATTAGTTAGATAAGTCAGTAACAGACCCGATCTCAGCAAATTGGCCTGACTTAAGTTGGCGTCTAGCAAATTCGCCTCAAGCAGATTCGCACCCGACAAATTCGCTTTAGACAAATTCGCTTTTTGCAAGTTGGCTTTACTCAGTTCTGCCCCTCGTAAGTTAGCCTTCTTCAGTAGCACTCCAGTCAGGTTCGCTCCAGTCAGATTAGCTCCTTGCAAGTCAGCGCCACTCAGATCCGCATGGCTTAAATTGGCGGCTCGCAAATCTGCGCCACTCAAATTTGCATCATTTAAATTTGCCCCACTCAGATTCGCCCCTTTGAGATCAGCTTCACTCAGATCAGCCTCTTCCAGATTAGCCTGACGCAAGTTCACTCGATTCAAATAAGCCCGAACCAAACTGGCTCCACTCAAATTGGCTTCACTCAAATCGGCTTCACCAAGGATGGCTCGATTTAATGTGGCTTTTTTCAAATCTGCTTGGACAAGAATGGCTCGGCTTAACGTTGCTCCAGTCAAGTTCACTTTTGTCAGTTTTGCACCTTTGATTAAGGCACCAATCAAGCTGGCACCAATCAGGGTAGCCCATTTCAAGTCTGCTCCTAATAGCAATGCACCCGATAAAATCGCTCCACTCAAATCTGCCTCACTTAAAATCGCCTGAGTTAGGTCGGCTCGTGAGAGAGTGGTTTCAATAAGTTGCGCTTTTGTGAAATTGGCAACCCTCAAATCGGCATTGCTGAAATTCGCTCTAATGAGCTTAGTTTTTATTAAATTTGCCCCATTCAAGTGGGCTGAACTGAGATTGATTCGATTGAGATTAGAGCCACTTAAATCGACTCCACTGAGCTTGGCACCCGGAAAATTTATTTCTCCTGTTTCATGCCGACTCAAAAGTTCACTTTCAGTTGAAAATTCGCTTGCTTTCATAAAATTTGCCTGATTTTCCTTGCTGTTTATCAGCTCCAGGCTCGACCTGATTTTCTTTAAAGAACGCTCAGGTGGCAGAGGTTAGCTAATAACTCCTTGGAACTTACTAAGGTTGAGTAATGTTTGACGAAAAGAAGAGTCGTGTGTCAAGACGTTGGTTTTAGATTCTTGGTGTAATCTAAAAACTATCCATCGTATTGGACTCATGGCTAAACTAGAAATCTAAAGCCATGTAAAGAAATCAAAAAATGATGAGAGCAGAGGAAAACGAATAGAATTTTATTAAGTAAAGTAGAGTTCATTCCAAAACTTTTGCTCAGTTAAGAGCTAGCCTTGTCACTTCCTCAACCGCTAAGAGTTATCTCCCGCTCAAGCATCAGTAAGTTATCTCAAGCTGAGCGCAGGAAATCTTCCCTAGCCATAGGGACTCTCGATAGAGCCACGATTAATGGTGTCCATAACCTCTGTGAAACAAAGAAAGCTGTTTTCAGGCGACTCAGCTTATGTCACCTCCCTCATATCCTGCACTAATTTGGTCAGACGGAATCACAGAAGAACTTCCATCTGTATTTGGGTTTACCCAATGCCTGCTGTCACAACCGCTACAAAAAACCTTCCCAGAACAGCTGGTTTTGTTTCCAGCCAGGTCTCGGCATCAAACTGGAAAAGTCTCTTGTCTTAAATGCCCCGGTGGACTTGACTGCTGCTCCCAAGTCTTGGCTCGGCGTCATACAGTTGGATCAGGATTGTGTTCCGTTTAGCTAGTGCTTACTGAATAATCTGTCTTTAGAACTATAACGTGCTTTAAAGAAAGCGCCTGGTTTGGCACTCATCCGTTCCAATCCTACAGAAGCACTCCCAGTGCAAAGATCGTGGGCATGGTCAATTGAATTTGCCCTCGAACGGCAAGAAGCCAATTCTAAAAAACTTACTCTATAAAGATAAGGGTTGCGTGTCAGCGTCGGCAAGCTACAGTTACTATTTTCAACGTTTTGTGCTATTCAACTCCAAGAACTGACCCTATTAACGACAGAGGAGATCGCTTGTGATTGACTTTGATTCCTTGATTCATGAGGAAGTCCTGTTTGCGCCCCCACATCCCCTAGAGCAGAATTTGGAATTGCCGATTCCCGATTATCGCAGTGCTTCTGTGCAGGAAATTCGGGAAATTCAGCGACGCGATCGCATTCCTGGAGTCGTCAAACGTTTCGTTTTCTTGGATGCCGATACCTTTTGGGAATACTGGTGGTGTGTACCGGGTCGTATGCTTTTACCAGAAGATGTGGAACTGTTAGTTCGTGATCTCTCCCGTGTAGAGACTATCCTCGCTCAACTGATTTGGCTGTTTGGAGGATTCTGTTTTACTAAAAACAGCCACCGTGATGATGAACAAATCCCGATTCATGACTGGCAAGATGTGATCAAGTTTGCTCAGCAGCAAGGATTCGAGTCTTATTTGCTGGATATTGACTTTATGCCTCTGGCTATTAAGCACGATTTTCGGCATTCCAACTCAGAGGTCATAGACTCTCAAGCCTCTCATATCGCCGTTGAACCTGCACACTGGCATATTGAATTTTTGCGGCTGATCTCTACTCCAGGTGGGTTTGAACTCCAAGATCAAAAGACGGTTTGTAGTTGCCAAATCTGGACAGGGAAACCCTTCTTAAAGCATCTAGCGTCGGGCATATCTTCAGCTCGTTATGACCTATGGGTTGCCCGTCCGATGGACATTACCCAACCCCCTTGGCTCAAGTAATGTATATCACAAACGGATATTCAGGTTTATGTTAAGCTGAGTTGCCTAAACTTAATTACTGAAATTGGGCTTTCAATGTTGCTCCCCTGAAAGCCAGCCTCTTCTACCAATGACAAAAACTACAGGGTTAGCCCCAAAAACCTTGGGATATTGGGCTTATCTAGCGATCGAAAAACACTTTCAAAAAACGCTGAAGCACGAAAGCGACGTTCTCGCCGACGAAGACCCAGAAGCTTTACATCAAATGCGCGTTGGGATGCGTCGTCTGCGTACAGCCGTGCATGGTTTTGCCCCCGCACTCTCACTTCCCTCTGCGGCTCAAGAGAAAAAAATTGCCAAGATTGCTCGACAATTGGGTGAGTTGCGGGATATCGATGTACTGCAAGATACCTTGAAAAATCAGTACCTCCCGACCCTACCACCACCGGAACAAGACGCTCTCAAAAAAGTTTTGACAACCCTGAAAAAGCAGCGTCAAAAATCATTAGATCTGGTTCAAACAACTCTCAAAGAGGGACGCTATGAGGAACTCAAACAGGGGTTTCAAAACTGGCTCAAGCAACCGAGTTATGGGGAATTTGCGGAATTTCCCATTGATGAAATTTTGCCCGATTTGCTGTTACCCCTCGTGAGTCAATTTTTGCTGCATCCCGCTTGGCTCGTCGGCGTAAAGCTTACGGATGGAGAGATTGCGGCTCCCAGTGGTCTGAATTCAGAAATTGTGGTGCAACTTTTAACCGCGCACGGAGATAGTTTGCATAGCCTGCGGAAACAAGCTAAGCGAGTGCGCTATCAGATGGAGCTGTTTACAGACTTCTATCCCTCTATCTATGAGGATTATGTCAAAGACATCAAGAATATTCAAAGCATTTTGGGACACATTCAAGACAGTTTTGTATTAGCTGAATTTTTGCAAGGAACCCTCGATTCAGGCAATATTGCTCAACTGCCAACACTGGCCAGTCAATTCACACAAGCGCGTTACCAAGCTTGGCAGGAATGGCGGCCTTTACAACAGCGATATCTCAATCCCCAATCCCGCAGAGATTTGCATCAGACCTTACTCAAACCGGTTGCTCCAGATAACCTTAGGGATTAAAGACCATTTGAAGAATTGTCCTGATCGGTAGCTGAGTGCTTAATCTTGGGATTACCCAGCCTTTACCTGGGTAGCTTACAGTAGGGCTGGCAATCTACGCCAGTTTGTACACCGCACCAAAAGAGTTGCACCTCATGCCTCAAGCTACCAGAGCCATTCTTGAACTCGACCACAATGAGTTAAGGGAAGGACGCCGCTTACATTTTTACGCCAAAGGCGAAGGTATCCCACTCGTTTCCCAAGGGGTCTGGCAGGTTTGCCAGGGACTTGTGCAGTTAAGTACGCCATGCCTGAATGGTGAAGAGGTGTGGTTGGGTTGGGCAGACCCTTCCATGTTCTTTGGTCAGTGGTTTTCCTTGCTGCCATCTTACCAAGCAACGGCTCTCTCTGATGTTCATCTCGTTTGGTTTTCTTTAGCAGAAATTAACGCTTCTGCGCGTCTGTCTCAGATTGTTTTACCGCAGATGGTACGTCGGATGCGGCAGACAGAAGCGTTGCTCGCGATTTCAGGTCAGCGCCGGGTTGAAGAACGTTTGCACCAATTGTTTCTGCTGATGAGGCAAGAAATTGGTGAACCTGTGTCAGGAGGCACTCGCTTCAGAGTGCGTTTAACTCACCAGAACTTAGCCAATGCGATTGGCACTACGCGAGTAACCGTCACGCGACTCCTCAGCAAGCTGAAACGTGAAGGTGCCATTACGATGGATAGCGATCGCCATATTATCCTGAACGACAGCTTCAAAAATCTTGCCGATTGGTGAGCGCCATTTGCGAAAAAATCCTTTAGAATATCAGCTTCACATCTATTACAAATAGTGAGTTGCATTCTTTAGGAGTAAGGCTCTGTCTCTCGACGCTCTTTCAATTCCCCCAGCTTCGGGTCAGACCCCCAATGGACTGATCGTAATCTTACATGGCTGGGGAGCCAACGCCCAAGATTTGGCTTCTCTCGTGCCAATGTTGAATCTGCCTGATTACCACTTTCTGCTTCCTAATGCTCCTTTTTCTCACCCTCAGGTAGCGGGAGGCAAGATGTGGTACGACTTAGCCAGGGAAGATTATAAGGGTTTAACCCTCAGCCAAGAACTGCTAGAAGACTGGCTCAAATCATTGGAAAGTACCACAGGCGTTCCCCTGGAGTCTACGATTTTGAGTGGCTTTTCTCAAGGTGGTGCGATGACCCTTGATGTCGGCTTAACCTTACCGCTAGGGGGTTTAATCTGTATGAGCGGATATCTGCATCGAACACCCCAAGATATTGAGCCTCCTTTGCCATCGATTTTAATTGTGCATGGGAGACAAGATACTGTTGTCCCCATCACGGCGGCTCAACGAGTACGAGATTATTTACTCAGCCTGGGAGCACCCATGCAGTACAAAGAATTTGAGATGGGGCATGAAATTCGACCCGATGTCGTAGAGGTCATTCGGGAGTTTATTTTAGTTAATACTGGAGCCGCTCCGGCTTAAATCACACCAAACCTAGAACAGTCATCCAATTCCTGCTTTGTTGCGAGGCAACTCGAAGGCCATTTCATCGGCTTTTGTGAGGACAGCCTTAAAATTTCACAACACCTTCACTTAATACTTCGTAGTTTTAAACCGAGTCCTGTCAAGGAATAGGGATAATAGAATCAGCGGATGTTAAAGCTATTTAGCATTTGACACAGAGGCTAATTAAGGGAGGCGTGAGCAATGGCAACTTTAACTTTAACTCTTCGAGAGCGCGATTTAATGGCTCTCACGGCAGATGACGTTGCAGAACTAGCTGGACGTTTAGAACGGGATGACTACACAAATGCTTTTGAGGGACTGGATGATTGGCATTTACTGCGTGCCTTAGCGTTTCAGCGTCCAGAGTTAATCGAACCTTACCTCTACTTGCTCGATTTAGAAGGCTACGATGAAGCCTGAGCTACTCCCTAACCGAGGCGGGGAAGGCAGGCGAGTTCTAGTTGGTGTAGGCGGCGGCATCGCCGCCTATAAAGTTTGTCAGGTGATTTCTACCTTATTTAAATCAGGGGTAGAGGTGAGAGTCATTCTCACTCAATC
>DATNQL010000230.1:0-2262 GCA_036704025.1 Stenomitos sp. | reverse complement strand
CAATTCAAAGCAATAATTTTCAATAACTGGATTTGCCAGGAGGCGATCGCAGATAATATCCAATTGCTGCCGCGCCGCATCTTCCGACTCAGCATCCAGCGTCACTTCCACATACTTACCAATTCTTACCTGTTCCACATTGTTATAGCCCATGTGTTTCAGTCCAGACTGTACTGCCACACCAGCCGGGTCTAAAACCGAAGGCCGCAGAGTAACATAGATTCGAGCCTGATATTTCAACACAACCGTTTTCTCACCAATAAAGATCTAGAGGGTGCAGCCTCCCTATTTTAATGTTGCATCGGGCTATCAGAACATAGTGGGAGGGTGAGAACCCCTCCGCTTCAGCGAGGGGATGAAACCCGACTCAAAGGGATTTATCCCTTTGTTTCCCTTGAGCGTAAATTTCCTACAAAACGTGATACAATTTTGTAGGAGGTAATAAATAGTGTTAACTCTGACTTACGAATACAAAGCCAATCCTACAGATGAGCAAATTAAATTAATTGAACACACGATTGATATTTGTCGGCAAGTGTGGAATTTTGCGTTATGTGAACGTAAGGATTGGATCAACTCCCGTAAGTCTCCTGTTAATGCTTGTTCAATCACTTCTGAGTACATTATTCCGGCAGATGCGCCATACCCAAACTACAATACTCAAGCCAAGTCTTTGACTCAAGCCAAAAAGCAATATCCAGAGCTAAAAACTGTTAATGCCCAAGTGTTGCAACAGGTGTTGAGAAAACTGGAAACCGCTTTTATCGACATGAAACGCAAGGGAATGGGTTTTCCTCGTTTCAAGAACCGATACAGAATGCGCTCTTACGTTTACCCTCAACTTGGGGAAGGTCAAATATTAAGAGGCAATCAAATTAAGTTGCCTCAAATTGGGTGGGTAGAGTATGTGAAGTCACGCGAAATACCCGATGGTTTTGTGGTCAAACAAGTTCGTGTTGTTCGCAAAGCTTCTGGGTATTTCTTGATGTTTACGCTCGAATGCAATGTTGATGTTCCTAACCCTGTTGCTTCTGGTAATCCAAGAGGTATTGATTTAGGGCTAGATAAATTTGCTGCAACTTCTGATGGTGAATTGATTGAACGTCCTAGATTTCTTCAGACACTACACCGTAAGCTGGAATTGCTACAACGTAGACTGAAGAAAAAGCAGAAAGGGTCAAACAATCGTCACAAATTAAATCGGAAAATTGCCAGATTACATCAACGTATTTCTGACACTCGCAAAGATTGGCACTTTAAGCTAGCACATAAACTTTGTGACGATGCAGGAATGATTTTTGTTGAGGATATTGATTTCCGTATGTGGGCTAGAGGGATGTTCCGCAATCATACTCTTGACGCTGGATTTGGGCAATTTGTCTCAATCTTGCAGTGGGTATGTTGGAAACGGGGTGTATATTTTGCAAAAGTAGATAAAGATTATACCTCCCAAGTTTGCCCTCAATGTGATGCCCACACCCAGAAGAAAGCATTAGAGGACAGAATACATTCTTGTCCTGAGTGTGGCTACACAACACATCGAGATGTGGCAGCCGCACAAGTGATCCGCAACAGAGGGGTCAACACGCTGGGACGCAGCGTGGAACAAATTGCCTGTGGAGACGGTCTGACGGGGACTGGCAACAGTCTAGTTAAGAGTCAAAGAAACAGGAAGAAGGGTGGAGAGGCACGGATGAGAGCCTGCCTCGGAACATCCTTTGAGAATCCCCTTGATTTTTAATCAGGGGAGTACGTCAAGGTTGTGAACCTAACTGAGCTAGCCTAGAAAAAGGCACGGGTTGCGATCGTAACCAGAATCAAGGATGAAACCACAACACACTCGCAGTCAAAGACGAATTTTGAATCTGCTGAAGAACCTCAACCAAGGCATTTCAGCTCAGGATATATATATGGAACTGCGTAACCAGAACCAGGGAATGGGTTTGGCGACAGTTTACCGTGCCTTAGAATCATTAAAACGGGAAGGCGCGGTGCAGGTGCGGATGTTACCCAACGGCGAATCCCTTTATACTTTGGCACACCAAGACAAACATCACTTGACCTGTCTTGAGTGTGGCAGATCCGTTTCCCTAGATAAATGTCCCGTCCAGGAATTGGAAAGCCAATTGCACCGATCGCACCAGTTTAAAATTTTCTATCACACACTGGAATTTTTTGGGCTTTGTAATCAATGTCAAGAAGGGGTTAGGGGCTAGGGGTTAGGGGCTAGGGAAAAGAGGGGGAGTGGGGGAGCGGGAGAAT
>DATNQL010000229.1:0-8191 GCA_036704025.1 Stenomitos sp. | reverse complement strand
AGCCAGATACCCGTCAGGGGTAATGGGGCGGCGTGAAGTGTCGAGAGTGTCTCCAAACCCCCGATGCCCCTGTGCTTGTGACTTTTCTTGTGGTGAAGCACTTCCTGGCGAATGGCAGTTCGGATTTGGGTCATACACCTCAATACACTCCATCTGGGAGCGATCTTTGTTATATAACCACACGCTGACACGTTCTACCTCAAGAGCCTCAGCCGCCGAGGCAGTAATCTGCTCAATGATCGTTTGAAAATTTCCACGGTTGAGCGTCTGCGCTTGGGTTAGAGCCATGATGACCTGACTCTGTTTTTGCAGGCGCTGAATGCTCTCTTTAGGCACATCAAAGGCAAGTTCGCCTGAACTCGTCACTGACTTGGCCTGTGCCTCAGCAATGCGCTTGCGACGCAGAAATACAGGTGTTAATAGTACGACTCCGACTAGCACGGCAGTCGAGAAACCAACCCACTGAATACTCCATCCTTCTAGGGGGATCAATTGCATTAACCAGATAAAACTCCCAATGATCACACTCCCAACAATCAACCCGAGCCAACGAAAATCACGTTTGTCTTGGATGCTGCTGACTTGCTCTACCCGTTGAACAGAGGAGTCATATGCTCTGTTCACAATGCTTACTGTAATGCCATACGCCAGTTTTAGCTCGGCAAGGGGTAGCTTGTTGGTACTAGTCGTTCGCATATTTGATCCCCATTCCAGGTCTCTAGGAGCTTGAGACTCCGAGTATTAGTACTCACCTCGCCGTTTAATGCTCTACACTTGCCTCTGTGTTCAGGACTTGATCTCATTGAAGAATTGCTTTCCAATAGGCTTGGAATCCCCATGAGCAAGTTATTTTTATGGCTGATCACTGCTTTTTATTGTTCCATTCCTGATAGATGCTGAAACACTTGAACCGATACTGGGGAAATCGATTTTCCTCTGAGTAAAGGGTTTGTTTGAGTGTTTGAAACAACAGTAATGGGCAAGAAAACAGCAAAAACGCTTAAGTCGTAGATACCCTGATCTTTATCGCCCAACTCTGGCAAGTGATGATTGAACCCAGTTCTTGCCTTAGCAAAAATAAAAATATATTTTCACTAGCATTTATTGAACATCATTGAAGCTGCTGCACCCCTTGTTGGGCTATATAAATACCATAAAGGTTGCTTCACTAGCAAATACACCGTAAACATACGGAAAGCCTATGTATTACAAATAAAGACAGAATCACCGTAATTCTACGGACTCCTGTACTACATTAAATCATATTCAGAGAATTATCTGAGCAAGAATTGTACGGAGTTGGGTCAGCTTCCATCCGAGTCTCGACAGTTTTTTCGAGTGAGGCATTTCGGTTAGTGTGTCAGATGTAGGAACCTGCTTGAGGTGTTCATATTATAACGGTGATTTTTGGCTCTCGTATTAAGACAAGCGACTCTTGTAAGCTGGCGAAAGTGCCCCAACGCTCAAGTGAAAGGAGTCGATCATTCGGGTATTGGGGGAATAGGTCAAATCGACAGACTTAACTGAGAACCTTGCTCAGTTTTGTGCACTTCAATTCGCGTCTGAAACGCCTCTTTAAACTGAGGCATGTGCGTTACTGTCAGAATACAAGAAAAATCAGACGAGATGGCATTAATCGCCGCAATTAAGCGATCGCATCCTTCTGAATCCTGCGTGCCAAACCCCTCATCCACAATTAACATTTGTAACGATGTCCCCGCCCGTTGCGCTAACAGTCTCGCTAAGGCAAGACGAATGGAAAAGTTAATCCGAAACGCCTCACCACCGGAGTAAGTTTCATAAGGTCGGGTACCATTCGCATCCGCAATCAGAATATCCAGGGTATCTATCAGTTTCGTGGTTTTCTTCGATGCTCTACGCCCTGCTCGTTGCGTGACAAATTGAATATGTAATTGATTTCCTGTCAATCGTGCCAGAATATGATTAGCTTGTGCCTCCAATTGAGGCAAAATATTCTCAATCATGAGGGCTTGGATACCATTTTTCCCAAAGGCGATCGCTAATTCCTGATGAACGCGATATTGCCGTTGTAGCTCTTGAAATTGTTTTTGTTCTTCCTCATATTGCGTTTGCAGCGATTCCAATTGAGTCAATTGCTGTTGGAAACGCCCCTGCTGAGAAAGCTGTTCATCGAGTTGTCGTCGCCGTTGTTGCATCCCTAACTCTAAGGCTTGAAGTGCTGGGGTGGCGTCGGGATACTGTTCAATTTGCTTGACAATATTTTCAAGTTGTGCATCCAGACCTTCTTGTTCAGTGTGTCGTGCTTGCCGTGTCTGCATCAGCGCTTGCAAACGTTGACAGACTTGGGGATATTGCTGCTGAGCGGACATGACTTCTTGATAACGCAGTTGCCAAGATTGGGCTTGACGTACCGCAGCTCGCAGGGCGTTGTGTTCAGCTAAGTTATAGCCGATTTGTGTGATGTGATCTTCGAGGGCATCGAGTTTTTGTTTGAGTTCAGAAGTCGTTTGCAACTCGTGGAGTGAAACTTGAAGGGCATCAAGCTGAGCTTGGAGTTGTGGCTTTTTGTCGTCAATTTGACGCCGACGTTTGAGTGCGTCTTCCAGCTTGGCTTGCTTAATCTCTGCCCAGCGCCAACGATCCACTTCGCTACGTGCTAAGGCATGGGTTTGTTCACTGTAGTTGAGTTGCTGTAACTGAACCTCAATGTGCTGTAATTGTGCCTGTAACTCAAGGGCGTAAGCACCCGCATGGAGCGATCGCTCCAGTTGTTCCTTTTCCTCGGAGAGTTCATACAGCCGATCATAAACTTCGTCGGTTGCTTCTAAGCGAGCTTCCAATTGTCCTCGTTGTTCCAGTAACTTCTCATAAGGAGACAGTTCTTGGGAAAGTTGGGCATACTCATGTCTGAGAACCTGTAATTCTCGTTCGCAGACGGTTAGCTGTTCTCGCACCAGCCAAAATTGCTCTTGAACGTCCTGGTGTTCGGTAACGGTTTTCTGAATCACATGATGAGAGTGCGCTTCATCCAGCGGGCGATCGCACAAGGGGCAAACCGCATTCTGCACTTGCAGCATCTCCATTTTTTGTGTCAGTTCTGCCAACTGCTTCTCATAACGCCGTTGGTTTTCCTGCAAGCGTTCTTGAAAGTGGCGACGTTCGAGTCCTTTTTCCTGCACTCGCTGTTGGTAAACACGCTTTTTTTCTAGCTGTCCAATTTCTGCACCCACTTGGAGCACGGTTTGTCGCAACTCAGGGGTGGCGGCAATTTGAGCATTGAGATGTTTCTCAGAAGAGTAAAGTTCTTCTAATCGGGCACTGAGTCGAGTTTGAGCGCGATCTAGTTCGGTTTGCAGTGCGATACGGCGTTGTAGTAGGGGAGAGACTTCCAGTTGTAAATGATCCAACTCAACTAGACGCTTGCGAGCAAGGTTCAGTTGCTCTAAGGCAGCGGCTACTTCCCCGGAACGCGAGAGAGCGTCCTGAATTTCTTGTTCTTGAGGGCGTAGGACTTCGAGTTGAGCTTGTGTGTCGCGGATTTTTAAATTCAGTTCATTAATTTGTTGCGTTAGCTGTTGTTGTAGTTGTTGTTTTTGCTGTTGGGCTTCTTGGTAAGCCTGAAATTTGGCGGTGAAAATTTCTTCTTGCTGTTGCAGGTTGATGTATTGGGAGTAACCGGCTTTGATCGACTCTTCTTGACTCAGAAGGGCGGCAAGTTGGCGTTGTTGCGCTTCAGTGGCGGCGATGTCTTGAGTCAGGCGATCGCAATCTTGACTCAGATTCTGAGCTTGTTGCCGGACAAAGGTCAACTGTTGTTGCCAGGTGCTGCGTTGATTGACCACAACTTGCAGTTGTTGCAGTTGTTTTTGGTCTATCTCTTGGGCTTGTTGCAGTTGTTGGAGTGTCGTTTGGAGCCGAGTTTGTTGTTCAATTGTCTCGTCTCGTTGTTCCAATTGCTGCTTAAGGGTTTGCAAACTTTGATCGAGTTGTTCCGCTTGACCTTTAAACTGTCGAGATAAATCCTTAGCTTGCTCTGCCAATGTTTCATACTGGTCGAGTTTCAGTAAATCAGCCAGAATTTGTTTCCGTTCACTCGGACGCCTGAGCATGAATTCATCGGCTCGACCTTGACGCAAGTAAGCCGAATTAATAAAGGTCTCGTAATCCAGCTTTAGATGATACAGAATTAACTGCTGGGTGGCTCGGACTCCTTTCTCGGTTAACGAACGGAAGCCCCCTTCCGTCTCAATTTGAAATTCTAGAGAACTACTTTGTCCCCGGTGGCGAGTCCGAATAATACGATGGGTTTGCTGGTTGTTTTGAAAGATGAAATCGACTCGGACATCTTTTGCGCCGGCGTGGATAATATCATCTTCTGATTCAGCGCGGCTTTGCCCCCAAATCACCCAGGTAATTGCTTCGAGGAGGGAAGATTTACCTGCGCCATTCGGCCCGCAGATACAGGCTGTATGCAGACCGCGAAAGTCTAGGATAGCATCACGGTAGCTGAGGAAATTTTTTAGGGTTAGTTGTAGCGGAATCATTCAGGCTTTAATGCCTCACACTTTGTCATGAGAAATGATGAGTACATCTGCACCTTGCCTAGTTTATCTACGGAATAAAGAGGTTTCTAGCCCTAGCGTCTTTAAGTTTACAATTATTAATAATTTCCTGAGAGTATCACTGACTAGTGGATAGAATTCGCGTATCGAAAAGCAACTTCTCTACCGGAGGTATTCAGAGGAGGGTGTTTAGGAAGGCCGGTTAATATCGATAAGTTCTAGAGGCTCTTATGGCACTGCCATAGAGATTAAGAGCGGGTTAGATTTCTGTTTGGTTTAGGCTTGCTCATCCCTAATTCATATCAACAAGCTCCCTATCCCTCTTCTGCCATTGTCCTTGCTTGGGGAATAACCAGGTGATTAAAGCGGTTTTGGTATCAACCCACATGGCGTATGAATGAGCGTCGCTGCGCGAAGAATTCACCTCTCTAATGACAGAAACTGACTTACCGCTACAGAGTGAGGAATTGGGAAAACTCAATGCTCAAAATGAAACGGTAGCTAACCGCACAAAAAATTGACTCTGCTTTCGTGCAGGCTCATGTGTGCTCAACCAGAAGGAGGAAAGTATGGCTGTAGGACGAATCCAACGCGCTGTCGGCATTTTTTCTAACCGCCGAGATGCAGAACAAGCGCTGACTGAGCTCAGAGATGCTGGCTTTGACATGAATAAAGTGTCTGTGATTGTCAAAAATGCAGACCCTAATGACCATATTGGTGGCGCTGGTGTGAGCGATGGCAAGGAAGAGCAAATTGAAGGCGGAACCAAAGCCGGAGCAACAGCCGGTGCCGTGACGGGTGGTTTAATTGGTTTAGTTGGCGGCTTGAGTTTGTTGGCGATTCCTGGAGTTGGTCCGGTTGCAGAAGCGGGTGTGCTACTGGCGAATACTCTTTTAGGAGGAGCTATTGGCGCTGCGGGTGGTGCGCTGGTTGGAGCACTCATTGGTTGGGGAGTGCCTGAAGATAAAGCTAAATATTATGACCAGCGAGTTGCCCAGGGGGATTATTTGATTATTGTCGAGAGTACAGCCGAGGATATTCTCAGAGCCGAAGCGATTTTAGATCATCGAGGGGTTCTGGATTGGGGGATCTATGATGCTGATGCACCCACCACCATGGCTCCGGGTGCGGGTCGAACGGGTGTGCTTTAGTGTCGGTTAAGAATTGATAAGAATTGATACCAATCCTACTAGGTAGCCTGTTGCTTGTTTGGAAGTGACAGGCTTTTTGTTAGTAAACATTAAATCAAAAACAATACAATTGTACTGTCGAAAGCCCACGTTGTAAAATCACAACACGGGAATATAAAAGTATCGGAAAAATACCGACCATTATGGCAAAATCTACAGTACAGTATACGACCAAAGACTTAAGAGAACTGGGTCTATTTGTTGAAGTTCAAGGGCGTACCGACAATGACAAAACCCGACAAAAAGCGCTCGAAGAAATTCAACGACGCATGGATGACCCAGAAGATGCGACCCTGAACCGAGAAAGCTTTGCCGATGGGTTGAGTACTGAGGATTTAATTATGGTGGAGCCACCCACGACTGACCCTTCAGAGGATAATGAACCAGAGGTGATTCAGGCGGTAAAAGCGATCGCCACTTTAGCCAGTTTAAGGGGTTCCTTAGAAGATGCTCATAAAGGCGCAGCCGAATTACGCCCTGTAATTGAAGCCTTATTTTCTCCAGAACCGCTGACACCGGAACAGATGCAGCAGGCAATGGATAAAAACTTTTCCAAAACTTTAATTAAGTTTGCTGAAGCCAGAGCCGCTCATGATAAATTTCTGCCGACGGCCGAGCAAGCGTGGGAATTGTTAGCACCAATGCTGCCCAAAGACTCCAAAAATAGGGAGCCTGAGAGTGATGAGTCAGAGACTCCAGCCACGTCCCAAGCCTCTCAGGCACTGCCTAAAGATGCTAAAAATGGCAAAAAGACTCCAACGTCTTAACTCGTGCCCAATATTAAGTTATTAAAGACTCCGTCCTCCTATAACAGGACGGAGTTTTCATCATCTCTTCATAACCGATATTCCAGGCACTGAAATTGAGCATCGTGATTCCCCCAATGGATAGCGGTAGGTGGATGCTTGCCTTTTTAACAGGATATAACAGAGGGACAAGGGAAATACCTGAGTGTTGGAATCAGCGTAATACACTCTCGATCATATTCCAGAGGCTAAGACAGTCGGTGCATCCAATATTAAGTTCACAAGAGTCTTGAATGATTCAGACTGGGACGCACAGGAATTCATAGCAACGTAGGAAATAAACAATGGCAAAGATAGCACTCCTGATTGGGGTCAGTGAGTATGGGTCTGGTTTGCATCCACTCCCTAATGCGGTGAAAGAGGTGGAGGCCATGCAGGAAGTTTTACAGCCTTTAACGGGGGGTGGTTTTGACGAGGTAAAACAATTGTCCAATCCTAATCCTCCCGTAATGCGAGAGGCGATTGAAACCTTATTGTCAGGTCGTACTCCAGATGATTTAGTGCTGCTATTTTTTTCCGGTCATATTGTTTGGGATGATAGCGGTAAGCTTTACTTGGCAACAGCTATCACACCCAAAAGTCCTAGGGCAGAACTGATTAGGGTCAGTGCGATTCCCCTCAATTTTGTGCATGACCTGATGAGTCAGAGCTCCTGCCAACACCATGTGATCATTCTAGATTGTTGTTTGAATTTAGTCTCTGCCTCACCCATAGCCATCGCTGAGGAGCAGACTCTAGAGATCCAATCTTTATTCGGCGGTGAAAAGCAATCCATTCTCGCTTGTTTTACTCCAATTCAGGATTCCTGGGACGCGAGAGACTATCCCCACTCCATCTATACCCGTTACTTAGTAGAGGGAATTAAAACAGGAGCCGCCGATCTGAATTATGAAGGCTGCATTACAGTGGGTGAGTTACATGAGTACGCGACCCAAAGAACTCAAATCGCAGCTCCTGCCCTGAAACCAGAATTTTATACGACTGAGGATGGAGATAAGATTGTCCTGTTCAAGGCACCCTTGGATGACCCAAAACTTAAGTACCGCAGAGCCATCAATAGCTGGGTGAGTGAAGGAAAAATTTCTTTGGCGGGTCGCTCTAGTTTGGATAAACTGGCTGAGAGTTTAGGTATTACCTCTCAAGAGTGTCACCGGCTCGAAGCGGAAGTCCTCCAGCCTAATTCCGAGTACCAAGAAAAGTTGCAGCAATATAAACGGGAGTTAGCGAAAGTCATTAGCTATGATTACCCGTTGGCAACTCCAGAGCGTAATCAGTTAAGGATTGTTCAACAGTGTTTAGGACTCACCGAACAAGATGTTGCGTCCATTGAAGAGCAGATGAGTTTGAGGCTCGCCCGTCTCAACCAAGCTGAAGATGAGGCGGAGCCGTTCACGCCAGTGCACAGCGACAGTCAGCCAACCGTTGCAGCTTCGGGACACAAAACAGTACTGCAACAATCCACTCGTCTCTTACCTGTAGAACCCACTTCCCCCATACCTGAAGCTGAAGATAAGGCAGAGCCGTTCACGCCAGTGCACAGCGAGAGTCAGCCAACGGTTGCACGTTCGGGACAGAAGACAGTACTGCAACAATCCACTCGTCTTTTACCTGTAGAACCCACTTCCCCCATACCTGAAGCTGAAGATGAGGC
>DATNQL010000228.1:0-8187 GCA_036704025.1 Stenomitos sp. | reverse complement strand
ATCCAAACGTTTCGCTCTGCCAGAGCGGCTGGCTTAGGAGAGATTGGAGCTGGAGTCAAAAGGCCAATCGACTCTATGGGTCTAAACTAAATGAGGAAAGGCGTCGCGATCGCGTCCGGTATTGTAGAGAAAGTCTGTGCTTGACCTAAAGCAAATTCGAGAAAATCCCCAAACAGTCCAAGAGCTATTGAATCGGCGTGGTGCAGGTCAATACGACCTTCAGCCGATTATTGAGTTGAATCAGCGCCAACGGGAACTAGAAACCTCCCGCACTCAGTTGCAAGCCCGTAGCAACGAAATTGGCAAACAGATGGGTCAAAAAATCAAAGCGGGAACCCCTGCGGACGCACCCGAACTGCAAGCGTTGCGGGACGAAGGGAACCAAGTCAAAACCTCATTGAGTGAACTGGAACCTCAGGAAAAAGACCTGAAATCTCAGATAGAATCCCTCTTACTCGCCCTCCCTAACTTGCCGAGTGAATCGACACCGATGGGCAAAAGTGAAGAGGAAAACGTAGAAGTGCGCCGTTGGGGTGACGAATACATTCCACCCCAAGATGCCAACATTCTCCCACATTGGGAAATTGGGGAAAAGCTGGGCATTCTCAACTTTGAGCGGGCGGTGAAAGTGGCTCAGAGTCGGTTTGTTAGCTTAGTGGGTGCGGGTGCAGCCCTGGAGAGGGCGCTGATTAGCTTTATGCTGGATCGGCAAACAGCCAGTGGTTATGTAGAAGTTATACCTCCGATTCTGATCAACACCCAGTCTCTCACCGCGACCGGTCAGTTACCTAAATTTGCGGAAGAAAGCTTCAAGTGCGACAGTGATGATTTATGGCTAGCGCCGACGGCGGAAGTCCCATTAACCAATCTTTACCGAGATGAAGTCTTAGAGGCATCTCAGCTACCTATTTATCATTGTGCCTATACCCCCTGCTTTCGCCGCGAAGCCGGTAGCTACGGGCGAGATACCAAAGGACTGATTCGATTGCATCAGTTTAATAAAGTGGAGTTGGTGAAGCTGGTTCATCCCAGTAGTTCTTACGAGGAACTCGAAAAACTCGTACAGAATGCGGCAGGGATTTTGGAAGCCTTAAAGTTGCCCTATCGAGTTGTGGCACTGTGTACTGGTGATATTGGCTTTTCCTCTGCCAAAACTTATGATTTGGAAGTTTGGCTACCCTCTTCTGGCAAGTATCGTGAGATTTCCAGTTGCTCTAATTGCACGGACTTCCAAGCACGACGGGGTAATATTCGCTTTAAAGAAGCGGGCAAAAAAGGCACTCAGTTCGTCCATACTCTGAATGGCTCAGGCTTAGCCGTAGGACGCACCATGTCAGCCGTACTGGAGAATTATCAGCAACCGGATGGAACGGTCAAAATTCCTGAAGTGCTGCAACCGTATCTAGGCAGAGAAGTGTTGTAAGACCGAGGAAGCAGGCACTCATCTGAAATCAGACCTTACAATGAAAAAACGTAAGTTATTGTTACATTGAAGACCTCTTATGTCAATTTTGGCGGCGATCGCAGTCCTGGCGGTTCTGATTTTAGTCCATGAGCTGGGTCACTTTATGGCAGCTCGTCTCCAAGGAATCTATGCCAATCGTTTCTCCTTAGGTTTTGGTCCCGTTTTGTGGAAGTATCAGGGTTCACAAACCGAGTATGCTATCCGAGCCTTTCCTTTAGGAGGGTTCGTGGGTTTCCCTGATGATGACCCAGATAGCGATATTCCGCCGAATGACCCGAATTTACTCCGTAACCGACCGATTTTAGACCGTGCGATCGTCATTAGTGCAGGTGTGATTGCCAATTTGGTGTTTGCCTACTTCCTTCTCGTGGGGCAAGTCGCAACCGTTGGCACCCCGGACTTTACTAACTTTAACTACCAACCTGGTGTTCTGGTGCCGCAAGTTGTCGCAGAAAGCAGTGTGGTGGCGAAAGAGGCAGGAATTAAACCGGGGGATGTCGTTTTATCCGTCAATGGGCAAGAGTTGGGAGCAAACCAGGAAGCCATCACTTACCTGATGAAACAAATTCAACAATCTCCCAACAAACCTCTCAGACTAACAATTCAGCGCAACCAAGAAACGCTGCCCATTGCTCTGAGGCCGGAACTCGGTCAAGATGGCAAAGGTAAAATTGGTGTACAGCTAGCCCCGAATGGTGATGTGGTACGTAAGCGTGCCAAAAGTATTGGGGAAGCGTTCAGCAGCGCCGCCGACGAATATCAGCGCGTTGTGGTTTTGACCGCGAAAGGATTTGGTCAACTTATCAGTAACTTTAGCGAAACCGCCGAGCAAGTGTCCGGTCCTGTCAAGATTGTTGAGATTGGAGCGGATATCGCCCGTTCAAATGCGGCCAATCTTTTCCAATTTGCGGCTCTGATTAGCATTAACTTGGCAATCATTAATATCTTACCTTTACCCGCATTGGATGGAGGTCAGCTTGTGTTTTTGTTGATTGAGGGCGTGAGGGGTAAGCCCTTGCCGACGGAAGTTCAGCAAAACGTGATGCAAACTGGATTGGTGCTATTACTCGGTTTAGGGATTTTCTTGATTATTCGGGATACGGCTAATCTGGCTTGGGTACAAAAGCTATTGCAGTAAGGTTCAATCCGCTGGCTGTAGAATCCATTGTTCATTATCTTTAAGGGTTGCCTGAGCAAAAGGGCAGCCTTTTTTTGTGCCTAAACTATCTCTTCCCCTCCCTCACACTTACCCCCTGTCCCCCACTTTTTTAAAGTTGATGCACCGTCTGCATGGATGCAATTTCCATTCGGACACCTTGTCATTCGACCGAACGGCAGTTTCTCTTGAATAAGCGGTTACGCATTTACTCCCTTCCCGGTTTAAGAATACCTATGCTGAGGGAGCTGGGGAAGCTGGGGAAGCTGGGGGAGCTGGGGGAGTGGAGAATAAGTAATCTTCTGGTGGGAAGGGAGTAATTTGTATACCTTCACACCCCACACCCCACACCCTACACCCTACACCCCACACCCTACACCCCTTTCAAAAATGTTTATATCCAATTTAGATGCGCCGCAGCTTAGGACTTTCCGCACAGGTAACGGAAAATCGAAACGGATTGTGCCTAAGCCTTGGATTGGAGACAATTCTCCTTGCGGCATAGTCCACTCACCCCGCAGAGTGCTTAACATGAATTTGTAACCACTGAACCTGATTGAAGATGCGGGAAGCTAAGCGTTTGCTGCTGTCATGTTACGGTGTTGCTGTGCTGGCAAGCCTGCTAGCCTTGCTACTCCGTTTCCTACTCGCACCCATTCTTAGGGAAAATGCTCCCCTTTTGGTCTTTATCATGCCAGTCATGCTCAGCGCCTGGTATGGCGGCTTAAAGCCTGGTTTACTGGCAACATCCCTCAGTGCTTTGATCGGCGGCTATTTCTTTGTGCAGCCTTTGTTTAGCCTAGACATTCATAGTGTGGCTAATGGAGTACGGATCGGCATATTTCTCTTGGAGGGGTTACTGATTAGTTGGTTGAGTGAAACCCGACGGGGTGCGATGCAACGCAGTGAGGCGATCGCATCATCCTTACGGGAGAGTGAGGAGAGCTACCGTCTACTCGTGGAAAGTGTAGAAGATTACGCTATTTTTAGGCTCGATCCTAAGGGATATATTATGAGCTGGAACAGCGGAGCAGAACGGATTAAAGGGTATAAAGCCGCAGACATTCTGGGTCAACATTACTCGATTCTGTTTACAGCAGAGGATATCGAGCACCATAAACCTGAACAAGCTCTCTTAATTGCGGTGAGGGAAGGTCATTTTGTCGAGGACAGTTGGCGGCGACGGAAAGATGGTTCCTGGTTTTGGGCAAGTACGACAATTACAGCATTACGAGATGAGTCTGGAAAGTTGTGTGGCTTCTCCAACGTGACTCGTGACATCACCCAAAGGAAAGACGTTGAGGAAGAATTACGCAAGCTGGTTAAAGACTTATCAGACGTAAAATTTGCCATAGATCGAGCCGCCATCGTGGCTGCCACCGATGCCAGGGGAACCATCACCAGTGTCAACGATAAGTTTTGCGAACTCTCCCAATACTCTAGGGAAGAACTGATTGGGCAGAATCATCGCCTGATTAATTCCGGTTACCATCCCCAAGAATTCTTTGCCAACCTCTGGTCAACCATTAGGAAGGGGAATGTATGGCATGGAGAAATCAAGAATAGAGCGAAGGATGGCTCTTACTACTGGGTGGATACGACAATCGTTCCGTTCTTGGATGATGCCGGAAAACCCTTTCAGTATCTTGCCATTCGTTTCGATATTAGCGATCGCAAGCACGCCCAAGAAGTTTTACGTCGCTACGCTGAACGGTTAGAAACCTTACATGCCATTGACCGCGCTATTCTTAGGGCTGAGTCTCCTAAAGAGCTAGCTCGTGCTGCGTTACTACGCCTGCATTCTGTGGTGCCCTACGAGCAAGCCATGGTTGTGCTATTCCGGTTCCAAACCCAGGAAGCACAGCTCATGATTGGGGAGTTGCATGGGTGTGGTCATAAGTGGTTGGTTGAGACTGACACGGGGATACGGGGACGCGGGGACGCGGAGAAATTTTCTGGACATCACCAACTCGTTTTGACCGCACCCGAGTTGAATGGAGAATTGGGGGGAGAAACGGTACCCATCTCGGACTTGATACCCATTGAAGTCTCCCTACAACAAGCATCCCTTCGTTACATCGAAGACCTGAGTACCCTCGATTCATGTCCGCCACTGCTGGAACGCCAGCTTGCTAAAGGTAATCGCAGTTTCCTGAGTTTGTCTCTGGTTGCCGAAGGCGAGTTAATCGGTGAACTAGATGTATTCGCCAGACCGGTTGCCGCCTTTACCCGCGAACATCAAGAAATTGTAACTGAGGTTGCCAACCAACTCGCTATTGCCATTCAGCAAGCCCGACTGCGGGAACAACTGCAAAATTATGCGGCTGAGTTAGAGCAACGGGTGATTGAGCGCACGGCTGAACTTCAGGAAGCCAATGAAGCCCTAGAGGTGTTTGTGTATTCTGCCTCTCACGACTTGCGTGCCCCCTTGCGGGGTATACAAGGATTAGCCCAAGTCTTATTAGAAGACTACGGCAATCTGTTCGATAGTGAGGGTCAGCTTTACGCCCAACGCCTTGTAATATCTGCTCAAGAGATGAGTGCTCTCCTTCAAGACCTCCTAGAGTACAGCCGTCTCAGTCGTGCAGAGATGAACCTGCAAAGAATTGATTTAGCCTCAATAGTAGCCACCGCGTTGACTCAACTCCAGGGAGAACTTCAAGCACAACAGGCACAGGTGAGGGTGGAAATACCGTCTTTTGAAGTGATGGGTCATCGTGCAACCTTAATTCAGGTGGTCACAAATTTGGTCACCAATGCCATTAAGTTTGTGCCTCCCGGCGTACAGCCACAGGTGCGAATATGGGCGGAGCCAAGAGGCGTTGGGGCACAAGGACATGGGAGCCTAAGTGAAGACGAGCGCATGGCTCAACTTCAGCCTAGAGATGATAACTCCTCATTACCCCCTGATCTCATTACTCTCTCCCATGACGCGATGCCCAACCCTAGTGTCACTCCCGCCACGGCTGTTGCCACCAACATTCGTTTATGGGTAGAAGATCACGGCATTGGGATTGAGCCAAGACACCAAGACGGTATTTTTCAAGCCTTTGAGCGTTTGCATGGTGTGGAAGCTTATCCCGGCACTGGCATGGGATTAGCCATTGTGCGGAAGGGAGTCGAGCGGATGGGAGGTCGAGTTGGCGTTGAATCCCAACTCGGTGAAGGCAGTCGCTTCTGGTTTGAGCTACCACAAGCGCCCTCAACCGCATGAATCAGGCACAGTCCGTGAAAGAACCTCTATGGGAGCAATGTCTCTCAAAAGACGGGCGACACAGACGCTTGCTCAGGTCTATCTTTTTGAATGGAAATCTGCCAAACCTAGCACATGTTCCGTCTCCTTCTCATTGATGACAGCCCAGATGACCGGGTTTTAATTCGTCGTGAACTGAGCCATGAATTTCCCGACCTAGACATTGAGGAAATTATCGAGGCAAAAGGGTTCAACCACGCTTTAAGTACGGGTCATTTTGATTTGGTTATTACCGATTATCAACTCCGTTGGAACGATGGGTTGACGGTACTCAGGGAACTCAAAGCACGCTATCCCGACTGCCCTGTTCTTATGTTTACAGATAGCGGTAGCCAAGAAGTAGCGGTCGAAGCCATGAAGGCTGGGTTAGATGATTACCTGATTAAATCATCCAAACATTATGTTCGTCTACCCAGTGCAGTACGCTCAGCTTGGCAACGAGCAGAGTCTCAACGGAAAGTAGAGCGTTTGCAGATGCGGCTACAATCACTGCTCAATCGTTTAAATGTGGGGGTGTTTCGTTCAACGTTACAAGGGCAATTGCTGGAAGGAAATGCCTCATTTTTACGTTTATTGGGCGTGAGTTCCTTGGAGGAAGCCCAAACCCTAGATTTGCAGACCCTTTTACAACTACCCGCCGGGAAATTTCCACAGGAAAACCCGGAACATGAGATCCAATTTTGTCGAGCTGATGGTTGTTGTATCTGGCTTTCTTTTAATCAATCGCTCAATACGACAGAAGGTGAGCCGATTCTGGAAGGATTAATCGAAGATATCACCCAGCGTAAGTTAGTTCAAGAGGAACTGAAACGAGCCAAGAACGAACTCGAAAGCCGAGTGATAGAACGAACTCAAGAATTACGCCAGCTCAACAATCAACTGCTCGAAGAAATCCAAGAGCGTGAGCAGGTACAGCAGAGGCTGTGTGAGAATAAAGAACGCTACAGGCATCTAGTGGAGTTATCTCCTGATGCCATTTTTATCAACAGTGGTGGGCAATTTGTTTTTGTCAACAGCGTTGCGGTCAAGATTTTCGGTGCTAACAGTCCGTCTGATTTAATGGGTAAACCGATTCTTGAGCGAGTACATCCTGAGTATCGGGAAATTTTTAAACGACGGCTCCAACAAATTTTGGTAGAGGGAAAGCCAGTAGGGCAAATGGAGCAGAAGTTCTTGAGTTTTGATGGGACGGTGATCGATGTAGAAGTGGCGGCAAGTCCTTTCATCTACCAACAACAGCCAGCCGTGCAAATGGTTGTCCGGGATATTTGGCATCGCAAACAGGCTGAAGAAGAACTTCATAAAATGCTGGAGAAAGAAAGAGAACTCAGCGAACTTAAATCGAGAATTATTACTACAATCTCTCACGAATACCGTACCCCATTGACAATCATCCTTTCTTCTGCGGAATTTCTCGAAAGATATAGTCATAAAATAACCGAAGAGAGACAGTTAATTCATCTCAAGCGCATCCAGACCAGTAGTAAGCATTTAGCCAACTTAGTCAGTGATGTACTCTTTATGGGTCAAGCGGAGGCGGATCGATTGAATTTCAATCCAGCCCCTCTCAATTTAGAAGAATTCTGCCGAGAAGTGATCGAAGAAATTGCTTTTACTATCCAGAACCAAGTCGGAATTATTTTTTTGAAAACGGGCGACTGTACTCAGGCTTATTTAGATGAGAAACAACTACGACAAATTTTGATCAATTTGCTCTCAAATGCGATTAAATATTCCCCTCAAGGCGGCACAATTCAGTTTAACCTCGAATGCGGGGAGGGTGTCGCTGTTTTGCGGATTCAGGATGAAGGCATCGGGATTCCCACGGAAGATGTTTCTCACTTGTTCAAGTCGTTTCATCGAGCCAGTAATGTTGAAACCATTCCGGGTCTAGGTCTAGGTTTGGCCATTGTCAAAAAATGTGTGGATTCGCACCAAGGCCAAATTATGGTAGACAGTGTTGTCGATGGAGGAACGACGTTTACCGTTATGTTGCCTTTGAGACCACCTGTTTCTAACTTTGATTGGCACTCAAGTCGTTGACATCATTAAACAAAAAACCGACTTACTATTTACTATATTTCCTTTAAAGTGGAGTCTCCAAGATTGTCCGGGAATGGGTAAGCTGATGTGCATTTAAATTGGGCTATGAAGTTGGCGGGGCCAGTGTTCATACGAGGACAGGGGAGCTGATAAGAATAGATTAGGCAATTTCAATGCTGATTACCCATTACCCATTACCCATTACCCATTACCCATTACCCATTACCCATTACCCATTACCCATTACCCATTACCCATTACCCATTACCC
>DATNQL010000227.1:0-12146 GCA_036704025.1 Stenomitos sp. | reverse complement strand
ACCCAGGATACGGCTGGTAACAAGCGTTGCTACCCCTGTCTGAATCACATTGTCAATAAGCTCGGTATTTTGGGCGGCAGCTTACCAGGTAAAACGCCTTTGGCATCTGGCTTTGGGGGCGCTTGTCGCCCCCTGAAGTCTTAGAGACACAACTGTGTAGCCGTCGCCAAGGCAACTCTTGACTCTCGCCAAATACTGAAACCTTGAGCCGTCAATATGCATCCCTTCTGACTTGAAAGTGGGGTGTAGGGTGTGGGGTGTGGGGTGTGGGGGAGGACCACTTTCATGCATGGCTGTGAAATTTTTTCATCGGGACTGCCTTCTGCCCTCCATCCTCTGCCTTTTGCTATACATCACCGTTCTGGAAAGGCTCGCGCCACTTTTTGGGGCTTAACGATACATACAAACCGAGCTTTCCTTGGGAATCATCCAAGTTCTGCTGATTGCGCTTGTGATCTGCTGTTTCTTCCCAAAGGTCAGGTTGCGTATTTCCCCAGAATATATATACTTTTGTGAAATTAAGAAAATATTTTGTTACTGAGTCAGGAGGAAAAATGTATATCGTACAAATCGCCTCTGAGTGCGCTCCCGTGATCAAAGCTGGAGGCTTAGGTGATGTCGTTTACGGACTAAGTCGGGAGTTAGAAATTCGGGGGAATACGGTAGAACTAATTCTGCCGAAGTACGACTGCATGAGGTACGACCATATTTGGGGACTCCATGACGCTTATCGTGATTTATGGGTACCTTGGTATGGCGGCGCAATCCACTGTTCTGTCTATTGCGGATGGGTGCATGGGCGGCTGTGTTTCTTCATCGAACCCCACTCCCAGGATAATTTCTTCAACCGGGGCTGTTACTACGGTTGCGACGACGATAACATGCGGTTTGCCTTCTTCAGCAAAGCCGCTTTGGAATTTCTCCAAAAGAGCAATAAGCGACCTGATGTCATTCATTGCCATGACTGGCAAACCGGCTTAGTTCCCGTCATGCTGTTTGAGAACTACAAGTATGAGATGGGTAATCAACGGGTTTGCTACACCATTCACAACTTCAAACACCAAGGAATCGGTGGTACAGATGTTTTGTGGGCAACAGGATTAAATAACCCATCCTATTACTTCCAGTACGATCGCCTACGTGACAACTTCAACCCCTTTGCCTTGAACTTCATGAAAGGGGGCATTGTTTACTCCAACGCCGTAACCACCGTTTCGCCTCATCATGCCTGGGAAGCTCGTTTAACGCCGATTGGATATGGATTAGGTCACACCTTGCATGTGTACCAGGAAAAGTTTACCGGGGTACTCAACGGCATTGATTATGATTTTTGGAATCCGGAAATCGACCGCTACATTCCTCATCACTACAGTAAAGAAGACCTCGAAGGCAAAGCCAAGAACAAAAAAGCCCTGCGGGAGCGGCTGTTGCTGCGCGAGGTTGATAAACCCCTGATTGCCTATATCGGTCGTTTAGATGACCAAAAAGGCGTTCATCTCGTCCATCATGCCATCTACTACGCCCTTCAACGGGATGCCCAATTCGTCCTCTTGGGTTCAGCCACAGAAGCCGGAATTAATGCCCATTTCCAGCACGAAAAGCGCGTTTTGAACGATAACCCCGACGTGCATTTGGAGCTTGGCTTTAACGAAGAATTGTCCCACCTCATCTATGCCGGGGCCGATATGATTGTCGTTCCTAGCAACTACGAACCCTGTGGACTCACTCAGATGATTGGGTTAAAGTACGGCACTGTGCCCATTGTCCGGGGAGTTGGGGGTCTGGTCAATACCGTGTTTGACCGAGACTATGATGAGAAGTACCTGCCGGAAGAGCGTAATGGTTATGTGTTCTACGACACAGACCATCAGGCCATCGAATCCGCAATGGATCGGGCGATTGGGTTGTGGTATCAATATCCCGAAGAGTTCCGCAAATTGGTGAGTCAAGGCATGAGCTACGACTACTCCTGGAATCACCCAGGAAAGGACTATTTGGAAATTTACGAGCGAATTCGGCACAAATAAACCCATCCATGCCCATTGCCGTGGGGGCGCACGGCTGTGCGCCCTAACCTCCTCCAGTCAATCTCATACAATTTCTTTCAATAAAGACGTTGACAAACTCAGAGAAGGTATGAATAATGAGAGAGGCGCGAAATTGAGGCGCAAAAATTGGGACTGTAGTTCAATTGGTTAGAGCACCGCCCTGTCACGGCGGAAGTTGCGGGTTCGAGCCCCGTCAGTCCCGTAAAAAAGAGGAATAAATGAACCGGATGGTTCATGTGAGCTGGGCAGTTCAGACAAACCCTACTTATGGCGGCTAAATCTGTGCTTGCTCATGGTTAAAAGCTAGGCGCAACTTTCAGGAATGACTCCATCCGCTGTTGGAGTATCAGTTAGGGTTTGAGCCAGAGGCTCAGGTACCCAGTTGATGTCTTAAAGGCAGGGGTATTTGCCACACACCCACCCAGAGGAAGAGACAGACAATGCGCCTAGTCACGACTTTGACAACCGCCCTAACCCTATTCGCGATCGCGCTGCCTGGTGTAAGTCCAGTGTTTGCACAAGAATCCCAGGTTAGCGAACGTTGGATGACAATGGGTAAAACCCAGAAAGGGGATATCTTATCCCTAAATGTGAACTCCGTGCAAACCAAACCCCACGCCGGAAACTGGCTCTGGTTTGCTTATCGTGTCACCGATGGCGTGGAAACTCGCGAACGTATCGGCTTTACAGGCGCTTGCCGCAGAGGACAGCTGGTGTCTAAGCCGGTGTGGAATGTTGAAATCCAGGGCAAAGATGGAGTCCTTGAGGCCATTGAAATTAAAGCGGATTCTCCGGGTAGCCTCAGATTGCTGAGAACCGTATGTTCCAAGGGCTAATCTAGAGCGGTACCTTCTCATCTCGTTTCTTTTTAAGTTTGCTACAGATGTTTGACACGGGGACATGGGGACGCGGGGACGCGGAGAGTGATTGGTAGCGAAGATTTAGATATTTGATCTCAGTAAAAATTAAGCCAAGCCACGAAAACCAATGTCGAGGAACAATTCGCCCTCTTGACAGGGGTTACATACCTGCAAAGGTGATAGCTTAATATATTTACAAGTAACACTAGAGAGATTCATCTTGTGACTGTTAGAGTCCGGATTGCTCCCAGTCCAACGGGAAACTTACACATCGGTACAGCCAGAACTGCTGTTTTTAACTGGCTATTTGCCCGTCATCATGGCGGTCAGTTTATTCTACGCATTGAAGACACGGACTTGGAGCGATCGCGCCCTGAATATACCCAAAATATCCTCGATGGTCTCACCTGGCTGGGATTAACTTGGGATGAAGGCCCCTTTTTCCAATCCAAGCGTCTTGACCTCTATCGGAACGCCATTCAAACGCTGTTAGATCAAGGTTTGGCCTATTACTGCTACACCACAGAAGCCGAACTCAATGCCTTGCGCGAAGCCCAAAAAGCGAGGAAAGAGGCTCCCCGCTATGACAACCGCCATCGTAACCTAACCCCAGAGCAACGAGCAGCATTTGAAGCCGAAGGGCGACAGCCGGTGATTCGCTTCAAGATTGAAGATGACCGGGAAATTGTCTGGAACGACTTAGTACGCGGGAAACTCACCTGGAAAGGCCGAGACTTGGGTGGGGATATGGTAATTGCTAGAGCCTCTAAGCAAGGCGAAATCGGTCAGCCACTCTACAATTTGGCGGTAGTGGTGGATGACATGGATATGCAGATTACCCAGGTGATCCGAGGCGAAGACCACATTTCCAATACCCCTAAACAGATTTTGCTTTATGAAGCGTTGGGGGCAGCGGTGCCGGAGTTTGCTCATACGCCTTTAATCTTGAATGAGAAGGGTGCTAAGCTCTCGAAGCGGGATGGGGTGACTTCCATCTCGGAGTTCCAGGAAATGGGATTCACGGCAGAAGCGCTGGTGAATTACATGACGTTGCTAGGTTGGTCGCCACCGGACTCCACTCAGGAAATCTTTACCTTGCAAGAAGCGGCACAAGCCTTTAGCTTTGAGCGTGTCAATAAGGCCGGGGCAAAGTTTGACTGGGCGAAGCTGGATTGGATTAATAGTCAATATATCCACCCGATGCCAGCCTCTCAACTTGTGGATCTGCTGATTCCTTACTGGCAGAAAGCAGGGTTTGAATTTGACCCAGTTGGCGATCGCGCTTGGTTAGAACAGTTAGCGGCGGTGATTGGGCCGAGTCTGTCGCGCTTGCCGGAGGCGGTGGAGATGAGCCGGATGCTGTTTACAGAGTCAGTGGAGTTGACGGCTGAGGCTCTTGACCAAATGAAAAAAGAGGGTGCAGCTGAAGTGGTGCGAGCCATCCTGGATACTCTTGGTAATTACCCAGAATTGACGGCACAAGAAGCTCAGGAGATTCTTAAAACGGTAACGAAAGAGCAGAACGTCAAGAAGGGATTGGTGATGCGATCGCTGCGTGCAGCTCTCACGGGTGACGTCCATGGCCCTGACTTAATCCAGTCTTGGGTACTGCTCCACCAGCAGGGACACGCTAAAGCCCGCTTGCAACAGGCGCTAGCTCAGGCCGCCTGAACCGTGGCTGAATGACCTTCATCCTTGAGCCATAGGCGGCTGGGAACCCAATGGGTGATATCCTCGTCACTGCCTACATTAAAGCCGATCATAGCCGTTAGAATACACAAACCAGTGAAGCAACGAGGCACCAAATTTGTCAGAACTTCTCGCTGGGTAACCCCGCTCAGCCTAACGGCTTGCGTGGCGCTGGGAATGATGCCGAGTGTCTTCATGAGCACGGCAACCCAAGCCCAGCCAGCCCGCTCCCAAACGATGTTTGAGAACGTTACCATTAGACCTAAGTTTTCCCCAGAACCTATGGTGATTCGGGGGATCAGTGGCGGTTCGGTATCGGCGACGCAGGTGGCGGGTCGGAAAGAAACGCCCACGGGGCCATGCGTGGGCTTTGTGGATGAATCACCGAACCACACCATTAATCTGAAAGCCTTTTTCAACTACCTGAGTCTGCAAGTCGAAAGCCCGAAGGACACCACTATTGTGATTAGTGGGCCGGGTGGGACTTGGTGTAACGATGACTTCCAAGGCAAAAATCCTGGGATTGCGGGTCAGTGGCAGGCGGGTATTTATAAAGTGTGGGTTGGTTCTTATAATCAGAACAACCTCGATCCCTACATCATCAAAATTAGTGAAGTTCGGCTGCTCAATCCAGGCCCGTTTCGGCGGTGATTGAGCGGACGTAGAGTCAACTTTTACAAAAACATGTTGTTTGCCATCCCTCTTCAGGAAGATACTGGAGTGAGAGACTCCGACTGAACAGCGTCGAAGACCTTGCCAACCTGTTCGTGGAGGAGGTAGGTTTATGTCAAGCACTCATAGAAAGTTGCATTCAAACAGGATCGATCAGACACAGCCGAGGAGCCAGGAAGCGAGGAACGGAGGAAACAGTCTGTTATCTGGGAGTGCAACTGGGCATCAAAGAACTATTCCCGGTTTGTTCCCAGTGATTGGCGTTGCAACCGGAGGAATCAGTCCCTTTTTAGTCTTCATTGTGATTGGAGCTTGGCATCTTCGCTTCACGACACTGCCACAGATTGCACTCGATTGTTCTGCCTTACGCACCGCCTTTGTGTTGCAGGGGCGACTGTTCGCCTTAGCGATCGCGTTGATGGTGCTATTGGCTCGGATAGCGAACCAACACGTTGTTAGACTCAGACTAATCGAGATATCCCACCAAGCCGAACCCATCAGCGATCGCTTATGGATACAGGGGAAACTCTGCGAGAGCTGCCATTTTCTGCATCAGCTAACAGAGGCTACGCCACAGATTTTGGATCTTAGCGCAAGGGCTATCACCTATGTATATTCCTAAACAGAGCTATGGGGAAATTCTGATTCAATGGGATGTCCATCGTGCTTTCATCAAGGTATTTATTGTCCTAAATCAGAGGATCAAAATCCCCAAATTTTACATCGAAATAACTCCATTATTAGGAATGACTTTTGTTCAGCAATGGGTAGAGCCGCTCCACGGGACAATGGAGATGAAGCGCTATCAAAGAACTAAATTCAGCAGTACATTCCCAGGAGGCAAGACGTGATTGTCATGAGCCAAATATTAAGTCAAGTGGAATCCCCGAAAACGATACAAATCCTCGTCGTTGAAGATGAGAGAATTATCGCTCTTAACCTAAAAGAAAGTATAGAATCTCTGGGATATGCGGTGCCAGCGATCGCGGCATCTGGAGAGATGGCTGTGGAAAAAGCCATCGAGATTCGCCCGGATTTAGTCTTAATGGATATTCGACTCAAAGGGGAAATGGATGGCATCGAAGCCGCACGACAAATCTGGGAACATTTGCAAATTCCTGTTATTTATGTAACAGGACACTCCGATCAAAGCACTTTAGAACGGGCTAAGATTACAGCTCCTTTTGGCTACATCCTCAAACCGTTAAAAGAGCGAGAATTATATGTAGCAATTGAAACCGCGCTACAACGGTATGAACGAGAACAGTTACTCAATGCAATCCTTCGAGGCATGGGTGATGGGGTGATTGTAATCGATAGAGAGCGTCGCGTTCAGTTTCTCAATGGAGTAGCCCAATCTTTAACCGGATGGTCACTTGCTGAAGCCAGGAATCGAGAGTTAACAGAAGTTTTTAATGTTGTTGATGAACAAACCAAAAATCCTGTCAAAGACACTATAACAGCAGCACTCCAAGAAGATATCGCCGTCTATTTAGAAGAGAATATTGTCTTAATTTCTAAAGAGGGAAAAACGATTCCCATCGGAAACAGTGCCGCTCCGATTAAGGATAATAAAGGCACGATTACAGGCGTTGTACTGGTTGTCCGAGATATGACTCAACGGCGGTTGGCAGAGGAGCGGAATATAGCCATAGCCAAAGCTCGACAATTAGAGAGCCAAATGGCAGAATTGCAAAGAATTAATCAGCTAAAAGATGACTTTTTGAACACCGTTTCTCATGAATTGCGAACCCCTTTGTCTAATATTAAAATGGCTGTTCGTTTACTGGAAATGGTTCTCAATCAAAAAAGCCTAATCAGTTCGGAAACACTCGAAAACTCCCAGGCAATGACTCGCTACCTGAAAATTCTGGAAGACCAGTGTAACCAAGAATTAATGCTAGTGAATGATTTACTGGATATGCGTGCTATCGATGCGGATGCTAACCCTCTGGAGTTGACTCCTATTCATCTACAAGACTGGCTTCCTCACATTGTGGAAAGTTTCCAACCTCGTGCCCAAACTCAGCAACAAAACTTGCAATTATCCTTTCCTCCAGATTTACCATCCCTAGTTTCAGATTTATCTAGCCTGACCCGCATTTTGTCCGAATTAATTAATAATGCCTGCAAATATACGCCCATTGGGGAACAAATTATAGTCACAGCTCAGGCGATTCGAGAGGACAGAACTGAGCAGGAAAGACAAAGAATCATATCCTCCTCTTCTTCAACATTCTCATCATTAGACGCCATCCAAATCAGCGTCAAAAATTCCGGAGTGAAAATTTCCCCTGAAGAACTCTCCCGAATATTTGATCCATTCTATCGGATTCCTAATAGTGACCCCTGGAAATATGGTGGAACAGGATTGGGTTTAGCACTTATTAAAAAGTTAGTCCATCAACTCCAGGGAAAGATTGAAGTAACAAGCGATCAAAATTGGACAGCTTTCACAATTGTGATACCAAATTTATGCTCATCCCCCTAAATATGGGACTTGATTGTGATTAATTCTAATTCTCTAAAACATAACTCTCATCAAAACATTCAAATTCTTGTCGTTGAAGACGAGAAAATTATCGCACTCAATCTAAAAGAAAGTTTAGAATCTCTAGGATATTCTGTTGTGGCTATTGTCGCCTCTGGAGAGGCAGCAGTGACAACCGCGACAGAGTACCGTCCAGATTTAGTGTTGATGGATATCCGACTCAAAGGCAAAATGGATGGTATTTATGCCGCACAGATCATTTGGGAAAATCTATCCATTCCTGTTATTTATGTAACCGGGCATTCCGATTACAGCACTCTAAAGCGAGCCAAAATAACAGCTCCTTTTGGATACATTCTCAAACCGGTTAAAGAACGGGAATTATCCGTCACGATTGAAATGGCCTTACAGCGCTATGAACGGGAACAATTAGTAAGTGCTATCCTCCGAGGTATGGGCGATGGAGTGATTGTGGTGGATCAAAAGCGTTGCGTTAAGTTTCTCAACCAAGTTGCTGAATCACTCATCGGTTGGTCGCTCTCTGAAGCTATAGATCGAGAATTATTCGAGTTACTCCAGATGATTGATGAACAGACTCAACAGCCGATTGATGACCCGATAACGGCGGCACTTCAACAAGATACTACGATCTATTTAGAAGACCGTATCCTGCTAATTTCTAAGCAAGATAAAACCATTCCCATTGCAGGCAGTGCTGCTCCGATTAAGGATAATAAAGGGACAATCACAGGTGTTGTTTTAGTTTTTCGAGACAATAGCGATCGCCAACGAGTTGAATTAGCCATTCGCCAACAGTTAGAAAAAGAGAAAAAACTCAACCAATTTCAAACTCAAATTATCCATACCGTCTCCCACGAATATCGCACTCCCCTCAGTATTATCCTGACCTCTTCTCAACTCCTGGAAAGCAACATTGAATTTCCCAACGCAGAGAAACTCATGCGAAATTGTCAGCGAATTCAAAACTCTGTGAAATATATGGTGGGACTGCTGGAAAATATCATGTTTTTTAATCAAGCCGAGTCTGATCAAATGGTATGTAAACCCGCTCCTTTGGATTTAGAACGGTTTTGTAATCGACTCATTGAAGAATACCAACTCATAGCTAACGATTTACTGCCAGTATCAGTGCTAGCTCATCCACGTAAAATTCAATTTCTGAGTTTCGGTCAAAGTCATGTCGTCTACCTCGATGAAAAACTGCTCCAACAGATTTTAGGGAATTTACTCTCGAATGCCCTGAAATACTCCCCGGTTGAAAATCCAATTATTCTGACCTTAACTTATGCCGAAAACAAAGTTATCTTTCAAGTACAAGACCAAGGAATTGGCATTCCGAGCGAAGACCAGCTCCATATATTTAATGCATTCCATCGGGCGACCAATGTTGGTACAATTCGTGGTATAGGTATGGGATTATCCATTGCTAAACAGGCGGTCAATTTACATCAGGGAACGATATCTTTAGAAACGGAAGTGGGTCGTGGCACGACCTTTACCGTGACCTTACCGACGGATAGAGCATTTTAACGATTGTAGAGATTCTCAACATGTCAGAAAGTTTTTCTAAAGAAGATCATTTAGAACTACAAGATTGGAAGTCTAAGATTGACGTGGCTAACCGCAACAATATTTTTTGCCACTGTCGTACCTGTGGTGCTGAATGGGTAGATTCCTCCTTTGATGCTGTTTGTCGTTGTGGTAGTTCTAAGGTGGAACGTATTTCGTGTTGGCAGTTCCCCGATGATTAAATCTCCTGAGCCGTTATATCATGTCTGGTTAAACACCCATCATTAGGATTGACGCGGGGACACGGGGACACGGGGACGCGGAGAGTTTTTATTATGAATAATTAGACGGACATGAATCGTTCTTCGTTCATATCCAATCATCCAAACCGTAGGGGCGAAGCATTTGCGCCAATAACTTATCGGGAAGTCCCGGATGCTTGTACGCGAATGCTTCGCCCTATCTGCGGGAAAACAATCAATCCCAATCCTTCTAAAGTTCAGGTTTAAATTTAAGAGGATTTTCCTCATCTTCATCCCAACTTAGAGGATTTTCCACAATGTACCGTCTGATGTTTTCATAGGCTTTCTCATTACGAATAATCTCTTCATGATAATTCCGTTGCCATAATGTCCCTGAATTTCGAGTTATGCGGTTAACTCGGCGCGTTGCTACTGATTTGAAATTTTGAAGAATTGCTCCTATTGAACCGGATTTTGTGCCGCGAGGTGGTGGTGTGTCGTTAGATGTTGGAAAGGGCGAAGCATTCGTGGATAAAGTCTGTTGTGGTATGTCGTTACATCCCGAAAAGGGCGAAGCATTCGTGTATAAAAATTCTGGTGATGTGTTGTTACATCCTGGCACGAATGCTTCGCCCCTACAGTCAGAATTAAGGTGAGGGGTAGAGTTACGGTTAGGGTTATAGTTACCAGCGCTGTCAGTAATAACGATTATTCCGTGTATGTGATTGGGCATGATTACAAAAGCATCCAATTCAATTAACGGAAAATACTGGGGTAAACTGTCCCAAACGGCTTTGACAGTCGCACCGACAAGATTTAGGTGCATGACACCATCCTTGATTTCCCCCAACAAACACCGCCTTTGATGACAACAAATGGTGAAATAATATGCACCTTCCCGTGTATAGTCATATCCTTTGAGGCGAATTGAGCGGCGATGATGTTTTTCCGGGTTATAGTTCATGTTTATTTCTTGGATGCGACCCTCCGATTAGTCTTGTTTTATTCTCTGGCTCGAAAATATTGCAAAACTATTGATTTTGTAGGGGCAAAGCATTCGGACGATTAATTTTGCTATTTTCCTAGATGTTTGTATCCGAATGCTTCGCCCTTCCCCACGATCGCCCATTTTTACGGATGAAAATAATCGTAAATCTCTTGCGCTAAACGTGGCCCAATTCCTGAAACTTCCGCTAACTGTTGCGGCGTTGCCTCCCGAATATAATCAATCGAGTGAAAATGCGCCAATAATTGCTTTTGCCGATGGAAACCCAGTCCTGGAATATCATCTAACCGAGAACGACGCATCTTGTCACTCCGTTGTTGTCGGTGGAACGTTACAGCAAAGCGATGTGCCTCATCCCGCAGACGCCGCAACAGTTGCACGCCTGGTTGTTCTGCCTCTGTCGGCAATGGAGTTGACTCACCCGGTAGAAAGATTTCCTCTCGCTGCTTGGCTAAACTCACTACTCGCAAATCTTCCATTAAATTCATGTCTTGCAAGACAGTAACAACTGATGAAAGCTGACCTTTACCCCCATCAATCATCACCAAATCAGGCCAATCAGGATTCCCCACTCGCTGCAAGTTTGGGTCTTCTCCATACTTACGAAAACGGCGACGGATGACTTCAGCAAGACTGGCAAAGTCATCAGAATGACCGGCTTTTACTTCTGGGTTTTTAATCTTGTAATGGCGATAGTGTTGCTTCGCCGGTTGACCGTCAATAAATACGACCTGTGAGGCAACGGCATTAGAACCCTGAATATGAGAAATATCGTAACCTTCAATTCGGTGTGGCAAGTCTGGCAGGTCAATAATATCCGCTAAATCCTGCATTGCCTCGGTGTTGCGATCGCTAAATCGCTGAGTTCGTTCTAACTCATATTTAGCATTGCGTTCTACCATCTCAATCAATTCAGCTTTAACTTGCCGCTGAGGAACGAGAAGGGTAACTTTACGACCTTTGCGTTCACTGAGATATTCCGCTAACATTTCTGCTTCGGGTAATTCATGCTGCACCAGAATCTCTGTTGGAATTTCCACCGATTCAGCAGCTTGGTAATGTTCCTCTAATACCCGTTGTAAAATTGCCCCCGATGTCCCTGATTGAGCATCAGCGAAAAACCCCAAACGTCCCACCAATCGACCTGCACGAATCTGGAATAGCTGAATGCAAGCATGTTGCTCGTTAGCGGCTAGGGCGATCGCATCCCGCGATACCGTATCATCCGGTAAGGACACTTTTTGGTCAGCACTTAAAGACCGAATCCCGGCAATTTGGTCGCGAATCCGTGCGGCTGCCTCAAAGTTCAGGGATTGAGCCGCTTGATTCATCGTCTCTGTCAGAATATCAATCAATTCCTCCGCTCGTCCCTGAAATACCATGGCAATCTTTTGGATCGTCTTGCGATAATCTTCGGGGGTAATTAGCTGTTGACACACACCCGGACAACGCCCCATATCATAGTTGAGGCAAGGACGGTCTTTAAAGAGCGGTTGTGGACGTTGCCGCATGGGGAAGAGTCGCTTGGCTAAACGTAGGGTGGTGCGAAGTGCACCCGCATCGACAAAGGGGCCGTAGTATTTATCTTTCTCCTTCGCTAAGCGTCGG
>DATNQL010000226.1:0-5357 GCA_036704025.1 Stenomitos sp. | reverse complement strand
TTGATTGGGGCCAATTTAATTGGGGCAAACCTGAATAAAGCCTACCTGAGTGGGGCGGATCTCACGAAAGCCAACCTGAGTGGGGCTGATTTGGTTGGCGCTAAACTGATTGGAGCCAAACTCAGCGGCGCAAACCTGAGTGGCGCTAAATTGATTGGGGCGAATCTCAGCGGCGCTTACCTGCGGGGTGCGAACCTCAAAGGAGCGAACTTGATTGATGCCAATTTGATTGGAGCCAACCTGAGTAAGTCCAACCTACATCGAACGAAAGCGCTGCATACCAACTTTTACAAAGCCATACTCACGGGAGCTTGTTTGCAAGATTGGCATACGAGCAGTACTACGAATTTAGAAGATGTAATTTGTGATTATATCTACCGAGAAGCCGAGCAAAAACAGCGTCATCCTATTCAGGGAAAGTTTGCACCAGGGGAATTTACTCACTTGTTTCAAAAAACTTTAGAAACGGTCGATTTGATTTTTTCTAACGGGATTGATTGGCAAGCGTTCCTCATTTCCTTTCAAAAAGTTCAAGTTAAGACTGGAATTCTAGAGTTATCGATTCAGACAATTGAAAATAAGAACGATGGAACTTTTGTAATCCGGCTTAGCCTTCCCAATGAAATTAACAAAACGGAAATTGAACATACCCTCAAGCGAGAGTATGAGCATCAACTGAAAGCCATAGACAAGATATATCGATATCAGCTACAAGCCACCTACGAAGAAATCGCCACATATCGCTATCAGAGTATCGATTTAATCGAGATTGTTAAGGTCATGGCTAGCCGAACGATTAAGGTTGAAACAAAACATCTAATCGATCATCGCTCTGTATCAGATGCAGCAGCCAAGATTCAAAAGTTACTCCAACAACTAGAGCAAACTTATCCCACCAGTACACCGCTAGAAAAACAGCTTGTGGTTACAGAAGTCATTAAACACATTGAAAGCAATCCTACCCTCAAAATGCGAGTGGTGGAAGCCTTGAAAGGTGTCAGTATTGAAGCGCTCAAAGAGTTAATCGATCATCCTTTAGTCAATGTCCTACTAGCCGCTTTACAAGAGTATCAAGAAATCGACTAAGCTCTGAATATAGTTAGTCTAAATGAATTGTGAAACCTAGTGATCGCTTTTGGCAATGGGTAATAGGTCATGGGAAAGAAGTTCTATAGCAAAAGGCAGGAGGCAGGAGGCAGAAGGTTTTTTACTGGAACGTGGTCGTTTTAGCCGTTCAATCTGTCCTAATCTTTCTGGCGACAGCTATAATTGCCAATTACCCATTACCCATTACCCATTACCGTCCTTTAGAGTTTTCCCGAATGATTTAGACTGGCTATAGAGACCATTTATTAGTCAATTAATGCATACGAGTAAAACCAAGGCATTCAGTCCAAACAGGGATGATTAAGATCATCTCTTAATCATTGATGAAACAGGCGACCGGAAAAGGGAAATTTTTAATCTGCGATGAGGGTATAAATAGCCTCATCAAAAATTTGCCAAAGTTCCAAAGACAGTTGAAAATTGAATACAAGGATTCCCTGGCTAATAAACCTCATGTCGGCTGATTGAGTCCTAATTGTTTTGTCATTCAGCAAAAATCATGCCCGAATTTATGCAACATTTTTTTGATTCAGGCTCTTTCATCCCTCATGGGCATTGCTATTTGTGGAAGACTAATTTGGTGCTGCTACATTTAGCATCCGATTCGATCATTGCCCTGGCCTACTATTCAATTCCAGTGATGCTGGTTTACTTTGCTAAAAAGAGGCAAGATATCCCTTTCCAGGGAGTCTTTCTGTTATTTGGAGCCTTCATCGTTGCCTGTGGGACTGGGCATCTGATGGATGTGGTAACGCTCTGGAAGCCTGTTTATTGGCTATCCGGTACTCTCAAAGCATTTACCGCTTTCATTTCGTTCTACACAGCGTTAGTACTGGCTCCCCTTATTCCTCAGGCTTTAGCACTGCCGAGTCCAGCCCAACTTGAAGCCGCCAACCAAGCACTCGAAAAAGAAATTAGCGATCGCAAACAAGCGGAGGAGTATGTTCGTACTTTGAATGCTCAATTGGAGCAGCGAGTCAATGAGCGAACAGCAGAACTGACACTAGTCAATGAAAAGTTAGAAGCTGAAATCACTGAGCGCATCCATGTTGCAGAAGCACTGCGGCAAGCTGAAGAGAAATATCGTAGCATCTTTGAAAACGCGATCAGTGGTATTTTCCAAGTTACACCTGATGGGCGCTACCTGAGTGCTAATCCAGCTTTGGCACAGATATATGGCTATTCCTCTCCTGAAGAACTCATCACAAAGCTGACTGAACTCAAGCCACAAATCTACGTTGATCCAATCTGTCGTGCTGAGTTTACTCATTTAATGCATGAAGAGGGTGCAGTTTCCCATTTTGAGTCTCAGGTTTATCGCCAAGATCGTAGTATTATTTGGATTTCCGAGAATGCACGAGCCGTCCGCGACGCTAATGGGGCGCTGCTTTATTACGAAGGTTCTGTTGAGGACATCACGAAACGTAAGCAAGCAGAAGCCAGATTACAAGAAAGCGAGCAAAAACTCCGTCAGGTAATTGACTTAGTTCCTCACTTTATTTTTGCTAAGAACAAAGACGGACAATTCATTCTGGTTAATCAGGCAACTGCCGAGGCTTATGGAACCACCGTTGAGGAGATGCTCCATAAAAAGGAAGAAGATTTTGCCCAATCTTCCCATCAAATCAACCAATTTGGGGAAGATGACCTGCAAGTAATGATCAGCCGACAACCCAAACATAGTCCGCAAGAAACAATGACGGATGTGTTTGGTAATGTTCGCATCTTGCAAACTACTAAAATTCCTTTTTTTGTAGCCGGTTCAGAGACACCCGCTGTACTGGGAATTGCCATTGATATCACCGAGCGCAAGCGAGTTGAGCAAGAACTGAGAGAAAGCGAAGCCACGATTCGGGCGTTGTATGAGGTAACGGCTTCTGGAACACTAGACTTTGACGAATGTCTGCAAAAACTGCTAGCAATGGGATGCCGACAGTTTGGTCTTGAGATTGGGGTTTTATCTCATGTAGAGAGCAATCACGGTAGCGAAGCATCAGCGGTTCCTGACAACGCGCAAACGCCTTCGTTAACGCCCAAAAGAAGTTATTACGAAGTCATTGCGACTCAACTCCCGAATAGCATCAATGCCAAAGGTGCCATTCTTGATTTAAAACAGACGTATTGTCACGAAACATTACAAGCCCAACAACCGCTTTGCATCACATCTGCCGGGACTTCCGAATGGCGCAATCATCCTTGTTATACAGTATTTAAACTGGAATCTTATATTGGCACGCCCGTCATGGTGGCAGGCAACGTTTACGGCACGCTCAGCTTTTCTAGCTTCAGTATGCGCCACAAACCATTCAAAGCCATAGAGATAGAGCTTTTGAGGTTGATGGCTCAGTGGATTGGTGGTGAAATTGAGCGCCAGCAGGCTGCACAAGAGTTGGCAAAAGCCCGCGATCAAGCACTTGCTGCCACCCAAGCTAAAAGCGATTTCCTAGCCACGATGAGCCACGAAATTCGTACACCGATGAATGGCGTGATTGGTATGACTGGGTTGTTACTGGATACTCCACTCACACCGGAACAGCAAGATTTTGTGGAAACAATCCGCAATAGCGGTGATGCCTTGCTCACCATTATTAACGATATCTTGGACTTTTCTAAAATTGAGTCTGGGAAAATGGAATTGGAAGAACAGCCGTTTGAGCTACGGGCTTGTATTGAAGATGCCATCGACTTGGTGGCGACAAAAGCGGCGGAGAAAAAATTAGAGCTGGCTTACCAAATCGATCCACAAACTCCTAAAACCATTTTGGGAGATGTTACCCGTGTGCGCCAAATTCTGGTGAATTTGCTCAGCAATGCTGTCAAATTTACCAAGTCTGGAGAAGTTGTCGTTACGGTAACAGCGCAAATACAGGGAACTGAGGATTGGAAAAATAAGAGTGGGACAACAGCACGAGGATGCCCAGACAAGGAGGTCTGGGGACACGGGGATACCGGGAATGTGATAGAAAAATTCACGGCGTCACGGAGTCTTCCTCTCTCCGTATCATCTAACTCATCTTCTCACTCCCTTTACGAAATTCAATTTGCTGTTCAAGATACCGGCATTGGCATTCCACAAGACCGATTAGACCGATTGTTCAAGCCGTTCAGTCAGGTTGATTCCTCTACAACTCGGAAGTATGGTGGCACAGGATTGGGGCTGGCTATCTGTAATCAACTGAGTGCAATTATGGGAGGCAGGATGTGGGTCGAAAGTCAATGGGGTCAAGGCTCCACGTTTTACTTTTCAGTCGTTGCCCCAGGTTTTTCCAACGGTGAAACTCATGAAATGGGTACGTTTGAGCCTCAACTCACCGGGAAACGACTGCTGATTGTGGATGACAATGCAACAAATCGGCGGATTTTGACGGCGCAAGCTAATTTTTGGGGAATGCAAACCCATGCTACCCAGTCTGCTACGGAAGCGATCGCGTGCTTGCGTCAGGGAGAATCGTTTGACTTGGCAATTCTGGACATGCAAATGCCAGAGATGGATGGTTGTACGCTGGCAACAGAAATTCACAATCTGCCAGGTTCTCGAACATTACCTCTGGTAATGCTGACTTCTATCGGTAATTCAGAAATCAACCACCCAAGCTTAAGAAGTCAATTTGCCGCCTTCCTGACTAAACCGATTAAACAATCTCTTCTCTATGACGTTTTGATGCAGGTTCTGCTCAAACAAGCGATTAAAGTTAGATCCTCCTCATTCGTCCCACACATTAATCCTCATATGGCTCAAGACATTCCTCTAAAAATTCTGCTGGCTGAAGACAATCTGGTGAACCAGCAAGTCGCCTTGCACTTGTTGCAGCGGATGGGCTATCGAGCGGATGTGGCAGGTAACGGTTGGGAGGTGCTAGAAGCACTCTCGCGCCAGTCCTATGATGTGGTGTTGATGGATGTCCAAATGCCCGAGATGGATGGAATAACGGCTGCACGTCGTATTCGTCAAGCGTGGAGTGGACAGTGGGGAGGCGAAGATACGGGAAATAGAGCTGAAGGGAATTCCCACAATCCCAACTTCAAAATCCCAAATCCCAAATTCAAGCGTCCTCAAATTATTGCTATGACAGCAAATGCCATGCAGGGCGATCGCGAATTGTGCTTGGAGGCAGGCATGGATGACTATATCAGTAAACCCATCCGACTTGAGGAATTGGTTCGTGCTTTGAGCAAATGCCAAGAGGAGTTAAAGATTCACCCGTTAAATGTTGAAGGTTCTGACAAAGGTATGCCATCATCGTTGCGAG
>DATNQL010000225.1:0-1686 GCA_036704025.1 Stenomitos sp. | reverse complement strand
TCACTTTGACTGATTTCCTCAGAACTACAGGCAATCCTGAAACGACGCGCCAAGTCCTTCGGCACATAGCCACTTACTTGAGAATAATTCGGGTCGTCGCGCTTAGTTACCACTGATACTTTTGTCATCTTCGAGCCTATTGTCGCATATGTACTCATTACTACCTTTTATTCAAGAATTAATGATTTCATGAATTCATGTAATTATGCTATGCTATAGCTCATCACCAGTTCAGGGTGGCTATCACAGCTAAACCCTCTCAAATACAGGTGAGTTCACTTTTTCGCAAATCTCAGGTCAGAAGCCAGCCGTTAAGTTTCCTCGGCTTCCCGCTGGCTTCTGGCTCCCACATACCAGGAGACTCTACCGATGGTAAAACTTTTCAGCAATCCAAGCGATCGCCTCACTCGTCCCCCTTGCCCTTTTGATCGGGTGAGGGGGTTTCGTTTTCCTGAGTTTTCAGCCATTCACGAATCAACTCAACCGCCTGCTGGCTCATCGTGGTTCGATTTTTTGCACAGGCAACCTTAAATCTCGTTCGCTCTGACTCTGATAGAAAAACTCTGAAATTTACCGTCTTCTCTTCTTCTGACACGACTGCCCCATCTACACGAACTAGCCCAATTGTCGCATTTGGCTAATCAACACAAAATAGGTCAACTATATTAATTGACCTAACTGACCTAGTTGGGATATTCTAAATTTCATGAGCTGCTTATGCTTAGCTTTTGCAATACGCAAACAAACCAAAAGCCAGCGCTTCAACCGTCCAAAGTCCTGCGCTGGCTTCTGGCTCCCTAATACAAGGAGACTCTACTAATGGTAAAACAACTACTCGGCAATTCAAGCATTAAACGAAGCGATCCTCCAGGAAATCACCCTTGGGCGATCGCGCGTCTTTTACCAAACGCACAAACCATCATCGTTGCCCGTTTCCACAACCGCCAAGACGCCGACGACCACAAACGACTGTTGCATCGATTCATCCCAAACGCCAAGTTTGAGATTATCTTTGACCTTCCCAATGAGAAACAAGAAGAGAATCAAACCCACGCACTGAGTTAATTCTGGCAAATCGGCTCAGTTATACAGCAAAAGCTCTCCATAGTCCCCAACACCAGGGGTAGTAGAAATCCTCTAGCTCCCTCTGGTGTTGCTCCGAAGCCTGGAGAGGGGTTCTTTTCTTTTGTCCTCAAACTCATGCAACCGCTACGTCGTCGTATTAACCCCAAAACTTTTGTAATCACCCTCCGGCAAATCGCCAAACACCTGAAAATCAAGCAAGAGCGCATCCTAAATTGGGAAAAATGGCACAATGTCCTCTGGGTGCATATTCAGGGACTCGGTGGCTACTTCATCAGTTACCGCAAACTCGAACAATGGATTGCTGCCTGTAGTACTCTGATACGCTTCTGCCCAAATCTGCAAACTCTCAACACGCTTTGGGAAAGCCTTATTCACGAAGCCCAGCGGTATACAGAAGAAGCGTTTTCCCGCCTTGATGCCATCTTCCAGCAACGATTGTCGATTTTATGTTCCTCAAAACACCACCGATGAGATAGCTAGTGCAGGAAGGCAGTCCCGATGAAAAAATTTCACAGCCATGCATGAAAGTGGTCCTCCCCCACACCCCACACCCCACACCCTACACCCCACTTTCAAGTCAGAAGGAAAGAAAGTTTGTAC
>DATNQL010000224.1:0-4266 GCA_036704025.1 Stenomitos sp. | reverse complement strand
TAAGAGGGCTTGTTCCTAGTAGATGGTTCATGTTTATGGGCGATAACGATGAACCATCTAAAGATTTAGCGAATCAAGTCGTAGGAAATATCGGTCTTGGCTGGGATGATGGTGTTGCGATCGAGCTCATCTAGAATGGTGTTAACAATCCAGTTGAGTAGGTTGATCGTACCTTGGTAGCCGATGGTGGAATAGCGGTGTAGGTGGTGGCGATCGAAGATGGGATAGCCGATGCGTACCATTGGGGTGTGAGTGTCACGCCACAAGTACTTACCGTAGGAGTTACCGATGAGTAAATCTACGGGTTCGGTGAACAGGAGCGATCGCATATGCCACAAATCTTTACCACCCCAGACTGTCGCATTCTTACCATCCGGGCTAGACTCTAGCAGCGCTTTGGCCTCGGCTTCAAACTCAGGGGTGCTATTGCTGACTACGATATGCACCGGCTCAGCCCCAACTTCTAGCAGGAACTGCAACAGCCCCATTACTAAATCAGGATCGCCGTAGAGTGCTATCCGCTTGCCGTGTAGCCATGCTTGGGAATCGGTTAAAGCATCAACGGCACGTCCCCGCTCCATTTCCAGTTCCTGTGGAATCGGTTGTCCGGTTAGTTCGCTGAGTTTCATGAGGAACTCATCTGTGCCGCGAATTCCCCAGGGGCGAGAAACGACTGTCTTTTGACCCCACTCTTTTGTGATGTATTCCCGTGTCTTGGTGCTAGCGTAAGATTGCAGAGCGACTGTGGCTTCAGCGTTAATCGAATCTGCTGCATCTTCCAGGGTAGTTCCGCCCTGGTACATCTTATATTCACCATCATTGGGTGAGTCGAGGTAATCTGAGTTATCTCCTAGCAGGGTATAGTTGATACCCATCAACTCAGCTAGGCGCTTCACTTCCCGCAGGTTGCCAATGTAGGTTTCAAAACCAGGGATAAAGTTAATCTTGCCGTTGGTGGTTTCCTTCTTCTTGCCTGCGGTGAGGTTAGAAAGAATCCCCTTCATCATATTGTCGTAGCCCAGAACATGGGAACCGACGAAGCTAGGAGTGTGGGCGTAGGGAACTGGAAATTCTTCAGGAAGAGAACCTTTTTCTTTGGAGGTTTTGATGAAGGCTTGTAAGTCATCTCCAATTACCTCTGCCATACAGGTGGTGCAGACGGCAATCATCTTCGGCTTATAGAGATTGTAGGACGTTGCCAAGCCATCAATCATGTTGTTTAAGCCACCGAACACCGCTGCATCCTCAGTCATGGAGGAAGAAACCGCAGAGAAGGGTTCTTTGAAGTGGCGGGTAAAGTGAGAGCGGAAGTAAGCAACGCAGCCTTGAGAACCGTGAACGAAGGGTAAGGTTCCTTCAAAACCAACAGCCGCGAGAATGGCTCCTAGGGGTTGGCAGGCTTTGGCGGGATTGACGGTGAGGGCTTCGCGGGAGAAGTTCTTCTCGCGATACTCCCAAGTTTTAGTCCATTCAGCGATGCGAGCAACTTCTTCTGGGCTGTGTCCACCTTCAAATTGTTTCTTGTTGGCAAATAATTCTTGGTACTCAGGTTGGTGAAAGAGTTCGGCGTGGTCCTTGATGTTATCGATGTTATTCTGAGCCATGACGTTTTCTCCAGTTGGGGGTGACGAGAAGAGTTGGAAGTTTGGAATGTTGAAGGTTGAAGAATAAGTTGCAGGGTTTACGGGGGAAGGCTGAAAGCTCAATTCTGTTCTCTAACCTTCAACCTTCTAACCTTCAACCGTCTGTAGTGTCTTCCTTACACGGTTGCTTCAGCTTTCTTCCAGGGTGCGCCGATTAAGCTCCAGGTGGGGCTGTTGAGGGCTAAATCCATGTCACGGGCGAAGATGGCGAATCCGTCGTAACCGTGGTAGGGGCCGGAGTAATCCCAGGAGTGCATCTGACGGAAGGGTAGAGCCATCTTTTGGAAGACGTACTTCTCTTTAATCCCTGAAGCAATCAGATCCGGCTTCAGTTCTTTAACAAACTCCTCAAATTCAAAGGCAGAAACGTCATCGTAAATCAGGGTGCCGTTTTCGATGTAGTGGGTGGTACGTTTGTAGTCGTCGTTGTGACCAAACTCATAACCCGTACCGATTAGCCTCATGCCCAAGTCATAGAATGCAGGGACAACGTGGCGAGGACGTAAGCCACCGACCATTAGAGCGACAGTCTTGCCTTCTAAACGTGGGCGATATTTTTCGATGACGGCTTGGGTTTGAGCTTCGTACTTGGCGATGACTTCTTCTGCTTTCTGCTGGATTGTTTCGTCAAATTTGGCAGCAATGGTTCGCAGAGATTCAGCAATTTTGGTGGGGCCGAAGAAGTTGTACTCTAACCAGGGAATCCCGTAAGCTTCTTCCATGTGGCGGCTGATGTAGTTCATTGAGCGGTAGCAGTGAACTAGGTTCAGCTTCACGGTGGGTGTCATTTCCATCTCGTGGAGGGTACCATCACCAGACCACTGGGCAACGACACGTAAGCCAATTTCTTCTAATAGAATGCGGGACGACCAAGCATCACCACCGATGTTGTAGTCTCCGATAATCGCGACATCGTAGGGAGTACCTTCAACGTCTTTCGTCTTCTTCTCAGAGCCTTTGAATACCCAGTCACGTACAGCGTCGTTGGCAATGTGGTGACCGAGAGACTGGGAGACACCCCGGAAGCCTTCGCAACGTACTGGTACTACAGTCTTGCCAATTTCTTTAGCGGACTTCTTGGCTACAGCTTCGATGTCATCTCCAATTAGACCAATGGGACATTCTGACTGGATGGAGACGCCTCGGTTAAGGGGGAAGAGTTCGTCAAGTTCTGTGATGAGTTTGGCAAGTTTCTTGTCACCGCCGAAAACGATATCCCGTTCTTGGAAGTCGGAGGTGAACTGCATCGTGCCATAGGTGTCGATGCCGGTGGTGCCGATATAATAGTTGCGGCGACCTGACCAGGAGTAATAACCACATCCGACCGGGCCGTGACTGATGTGGATCATGTCCTTAATCGGACCCCAGACCACACCCTTAGAACCAGCATAAGCACAGCCACGGGTGGTCATCGAGCCAGGAAGAGACTTGATGTTGGACTTAACGCCGCAGTCAGACTTTCCTTCTTCAAAAACGTTGAGGTGTTTTTCCCGCTTTTTACGACCTTTCTCAGGGTAGGCTTCTAGGACTTCCTTGATGAGCGCTTTTGTGTCTTCTACGGGCGTTGTTTTGTCTTCTGTGAATGTCATGGTATTCCTCGAAGAGTAGATAGCTGGGGAGAGGGGAGTTAAAGGTTGAAGGTTGAAGGTTGGAGGTTGAAGGTTGAAAGTTTTTTGAGAGTTGAATTGAAAACAGGGCGGTTCTAACCTTCAACCTGCTAACCTCAGGTGGGCAGTCGCCCACCCTACAGCTTGGGTTACTAGACAGCAGCGACAGGTGCTTCGTCTGCTGTTTTGCCGACGAGGTGCTCGAATTCTTTGTCGTCGCCGAGGATGCCGAATTCCACGAGTAACTCTTCTAGCTCGTCCATCGAGATTGGGGTAGGAATGGTGAGGTTCTTGTTTTCTTTGATCTTCTTGGCAAGAGCGCGGTACTCGTTGGCTTGGTTGCAGTTGGGCGCATACTCAATAACCGTCATGCGGCGTAGTTCTGCGTGTTGCACAACGTTGTCGCGAGGTACGAAGTGAATCATTTGAGTATTCAAGCGAGCTGCCAAGGTTTCAATCAGCTCGATTTCCCGGTCAACTTTACGGCTGTTGCAGATTAAGCCGCCCAGGCGTACACCGCCGGAGTGAGCATACTTGAGAATGCCTCGTGCAATGTTGTTAGCGGCATACATTGCCATCATTTCACCGGAGGTGACGATGTAAATTTCTTGGGCTTTGCCTTCGCGGATTGGCATAGCAAATCCACCGCAAACAACGTCACCTAACACGTCATAGCTAACAAAGTCGAGGTCTTCATAAGCTCCATTTTCTTCGAGGAAGTTAATCGCGGTGATAATACCCCGTCCTGCACAACCTACACCGGGTTCTGGACCACCGGACTCAACGCACTTAACATCTTTGTAGCCAGTCAGCAGTACTTCTTCGAGTTCTAGGTCTTCTACTGCACCACGCTCAGCGGCTAGGTGTAGAATAGTGGTCTGAGCTTTGGAGTGCAGCATCAAGCGAGTGGAGTCGGCTTTCGGGTCGCAACCCACGATCATGATGCGCTCACCCAGTTCAGCCAAACCAGCAATTGTATTTTGGGACGTGGTGGATTTGCCGATACCGCCTTTACC